>CANHAR010000082.1 GCA_947458495.1 Gammaproteobacteria bacterium
ATGTGCAGGACAGCGCCCATGGTCATAAACAGCAGGCCTTTAAAGATGATGTCATTAAAGGCGTGCGACACGGCGCCATTGATGGAAAGTGCCGTGCCAATACCAATACCGACCACCATAAATCCAACCTGGTTGATCAGGCTGTAGGCCAGAACACGGCGCAGATCATTTTCGATCACCGCAAAGAAAATCGGGAAGCAGGCCATGGCTGCGCCGATGTAAACCAGCATCTCAGTACCCGGGTAAGCGCGGGCCAGGGCGTACACCGCGACTTTGGTGGTAAACGCACTGAGGAAAACCGTGCCAGTCGGCGTGGCTTCCGGGTAGGCGTCGGTCAACCAGGTGTGCAGGAAGGGGAACGCGCACTTGATACCAAAGGCCAGGAAAATCAGCCAGCCGCCAAGGCTGCCGGTGCCAATCGCACCAAATGCCAGCGAGCCGGTGTCAGCCGCATGGAATAACAAACCAATCAGCAGAATCACCCCGGACAACACCTGGATAATCAGGTAGCGGATACCGGCAAAATACGAGCGCGAGGTGCGACGTGCCCAGATCAGGAACACAGAGGTCAGCGCCAGTAATTCCCAGAATACAAACAGCGTCAGCAGGTCGCCCGCGAACACCGCGCCCATCGCACTGCCCGCATAAAGCGGAGCAGCCACTTGTTGCACATTATCTTTGACATGCAAGGCAAACAGCGTGGCGATAAAGGCAGCGATGTGGAATGCGTAACCAAATATCAGGCTCAGGCTGTCGACCTTGTAGGGCGTCAGTTCATAACCGAGAAAACTTGTCTGCCAGTAGATACCCTCTGGCATCGTCAACAGGTGCAGACCGCCCAGTACCGGAGCCAGCAACAGGATGGTGCTGCGCAACCATCCGCGGGTGACGGCAGCGAGCAGGGCCGCGATAAAAAACGGCACAAAAGGAGGTAACTCAATGGCCCACATGATGATCCTCCTCGGGCGAACGGGCGTGGCTGATCTCGTGCAGACGACGCTCTTCAGGCTTGTCGTAATAGTCTTCGTCGCGCATCAGAAAGGTGCGCATCCACTTGGCAATCACCACCAGCACCACACAACCGATAAATCCGTAGATCGGATAAAACGCCCAGAGGTTCTCCCATGGGTGGTAGGTGTAGCGGTTGATGACAAAATCCAGCACCACCAGCAACGCGCACAGGGCGTAAAAAACCTGCATGAGAATTTTTACATTGCGGGGTTTGTCAAAAAAATACACACGATCATCCTTGATCTGATCATGTTTGATGTCGGGGTTGCTCATCCTGTGGTCCTTATAAATCGCCTGTCCGTCAATCGTCGGGCCGATCTGACATTAATTGGTTATTGAGGCAGCCAGTTCATACAGAGGCTGCGGGAAAACAAACAACACAAGGCACATCAACGCTGTAAATGACAGAGCCAACAGTGAGGGCAAAGGCGCCTCTTTGATCGCGGGTCGGGCAACGCCATCAGCCGGTGGGAAAAATGCCAGAATTGGGATCGGTAACAGGTAGGCGATATTGAGTAAGGAGCTCAGCAACAGCACTCCCATGATAAACATCTGGTCAGCGTCCAGCGCTCCGCTCAACAGGAACCATTTGCTCCACGAACCGCCGGTGGGCGGCAGCCCGATGATGCTCAAAGTTCCGATCAGAAATGCAGCCATGGTGACCGGCATCTGCCAGCCAATTCCGCGCAGCTGACTGACATCCGTCTTATGCAGGGTGACCAGAATTGCACCCGCACAGAAGAACAGAGTGATCTTGCCAAAGGCGTGCATGGCGATGTGCATGGCACCACCGGTGATGCCAGCGTCGGTAGCCAGCAACATGCCCGCGGTGATGTAACTGAGCTGACTGACGGTGGAATATGCCAGTCGCTTCTTGAAGTTGTCCTGCCGCATGGCAATCAGCGACGCGATGATGACGGACGCACCCGCCAGGTACAACAAGGCATCCGTGGTTGGCAGCGTATTCAGGAAATCGAGACCAAATATAAAAGTGCCGACTTTCAGCAGCGTAAACACCCCGGCCTTAACCACGGCAACCGCGTGCAGCAAGGCGCTGACAGGCGTTGGAGCCACCATCGCGGCAGGTAGCCAGCGGTGGAACGGCATAATTGCCGCCTTACCCACACCAAACACAAACAGCACCAGCAGTGTGCCACCGACAGCGACCGAGGTGCCCGCCGGGAATACGCCGCCCTGAGTGAATTCCAGGGTCCCTGCTACAAAATAAGTGCCAAGAATCGCAAACAGGAAAAACGCAATCGAGGTGCCCAGCAATATGCCCAGATAGGTGCGACCACCCTTTTTAGCCTCGGCCGTGCCTGCGTGTGTCACCAGTGGATAGGTAGACAGCGTGAGTACTTCGTAGAAGATGAACAGCGTGAACAGGTTAGAGGCAAACGCTACGCCAAACACACTGCCAATCGCCAGCGCAAAACAGGCGTAAAAGCGTGTCTGGTTTTCTTCGTGGTGACTGCGCATGTAACCGATGGCGTAGAAAATAGTCACCAGCCACAACACCCCAGCGACCAGCGCAAAAATCATCCCCATGGCTTCCAGACGGAATGACAGGCTCAGGCCCGGCATAATCTCAAACCAGCTCACTTCAACCGGAATGCCGGCCTTGAATGTACTGTAAAGCCCGATCACCAGCGCCAGCACAATCAGGCTGGCAATCACTGAAACCGCTTCGCGCACATTCTCGGAGCGGCCGGTCAACAGGATGCCGGCAAGTGCCAGCACCGGCACCAGCATGGTCAGTTGCAGCATCAGTTCAGGAGAAAGAGAGTTCATCAACGCAGCCCTCCAAACAGATCTGCAGCCGCCATTTCAGAAACGCCCACCGTCAGGCTGGTCTCAATACCAAAATACAGGTTTGCCAGTACCAGAATCCACATCGGAATCAACAAGGCAGCAGGTGCCTCTTTTACATCCGGAGTGGATTCTGAAACAGGTTTGAAATACGCCACTTCAATGACGCGCCAGATATACACAACGGACAATAGTGATCCCAACAGGATCACAGCAGCCACGGGCCACCAGCCGTTTTCAAGCGCGGCCGATACCAGATACCACTTGCTGATAAAACCAACTGTCAATGGCACGCCGATCAGGCTGAGACCGCCAATCAGAAACGCCGCCATGGTAAACGGCATACGCGATGCAATGCCGTGCATTTGAGACAACTGGGCAACACCCATGCGATAAACCACTGCTGCCAATGCCAGAAACAGCGCGCCCTTCATCAGTCCATGATTAAGCATATGCAGCAGCGTCGCCATGATGCCGGTCTGGCTGGCAAAGCTGATGCCCAGAATGATGTAACCCACTTGGGCCACACTGGAATACGCCAGCATACGCTTGAGATTGTCCTGGTAAATGGCCACCACAGAGGCCACAAAAATACCCGCGATTCCCAGTGTCAGCAGCACTTCCTGCAAGGGGAAATGTGTAAATGAAAACTCGAATCCGAATACATCAAAAATAAAACGGATCATCACGTAGACGGCAACTTTGGTCGCCGTCGCTGCCAGAAAGGTGGTGACAATCGACGGTGCAAACGCGTAGGCGTTTGGCAACCACAGATGCAGGGGGAACAAGGCCAGCTTCATGCATACACCGACGATCAAGAAGGCGAAGGCGGTGAACACAGTTTTTGTATTCTCAACTTCGGGCAGGCGCTGCGCGAGGTCGGCCATGTTCAGAGTGCCGGTCATGACATACATCAGTCCGATACCTATCAGGATAAACGTGGCACCAATGGTGCCTGCGACCAGATATTGAAATGACGCCCACAAGGCTCTGCGATCCTTCCCCAGCGCAATCAGTGTGTAGGTTGCCAGCGAAGATATTTCGAGAAAAACAAACACGTTAAACGCATCACCGGTCGCGGTAATGCCGAGCAGTCCTGCCATACACAACAGCCACGCGATATAGAAAAAAGTGTGTCTGTTTTCAGGAATCTCGTTCTCGATACTGGTGCGTGATGCCATCAGTGCAAGCGAACTGATGGCAGATATCAGCACCAACAATGGCGCGTTAAGCATATCAACACGGTATTCGATACCCCATGGCGCTTCCCAGCCGCCGAGTTCATAACTGACAGGCCCGGTCTGCACTACCTGAGACAGCAACGCAAAACTGACCGCCAGCGTCAAAAATGCGACCAGCGTTGCAAACGCCCATGCCAGCTGGCTTTTGCGCAGCAGCAGACAGATTGGTGCCGCAATCAGGGGAATAATCACCTGCAGAACTGAAAGGTGCTCAATCATGCTTGTTTATCCTTGGCGTGGATTTCGTCCTCTTCCACCGTGCCGTAGCTCTCGTGGATACGCACAACAATGGCAAGTCCGAGCGCCGTGGTGGCAATACCCACCACGATGGCGGTGAGGATCAGTACGTGTGTCAGCGGGTTTGAGTAAAGCGTTATCCCGTCTGCAAGTACCGGTGCTGTGCCGCCGGTAATTTTGCCCATGCTGATGTACATGATAAAAACCGAGGTCTGAAAAATAGTCAGGCCTATCAGCTTTTTGATGAGATTGTTGCTGCAGATAACGATGTAGAAACCAATCATCATCAGCACAATCACAACCCAGTAATTAAACAGCCCAAGAAACTCCATCAGTCACCTTCTCCCTCTTTCTGGCTGCGTGCCGTAAACGTAAAGAAGATTATGATCATCACTGAGGCGACGGTGATGCCAACACCGAGTTCCACCAGCAGAATGCCCAGCATCTGGCCCGCGACAGGATCGTCGGACAGGAAGTTATAATCGAGGAAATTCCCGCCGTTGATCATTGCCACCACTCCGACGCTGCCATATAGCAGAACACCCAGTGCCGACAGCAGTTGCACCAGCGTATTGTTAACAACCTTGCGGGCGGCGGTCAGTCCGAACAACATGGCATACAGGATAAACGCTGACGCAAAAATTACCCCGGCCTGGAAACCACCGCCGGGTCCGTATTCGCCATGGAACTGTACATACAAGGCAAACATCATGATCAGCGGAATCAGCATTTTTGACACGATACGCAAAACAACGTGATCACTCATCAAGGCGGTCTGCACAACAGGCATCTTGGTGGTGTTGCTCATAATCATCGCCAGCACGCCGATGCCCGCCGTGAAGATCACCACCACTTCTCCAAAGGTATCGTATCCCCGGTAGCTGGCCAGAATTGAGGCCACGACGTTTGGTATGCCTATCTCGGTGGCTGAGTCATTAAGGTAACGGGGAACAACATGAGTCTGTACCGGCGCATCGGCTGTTCCAAAACCGGGCATGTCCTGAGTTCCGTAGATCAGCAGGGCGCCAGTGACGGTGACCAGCACCAGCGCAAGCACAGGCCTGTAATCCGTTTGTGGTTTAACTGACGCCTTCTCAAAGCGGCCGGTCATCGACAAGGTAGTAAGGACGAGAAGTGTTGATATGCCGGCGCCAACAGCGGCCTCTGTAAATGCAACATCATGTGCATCCATGAGCACAAAAAAACTGGCGGATAACAGGCCGTAAATACCCGCCAGCATGGTGACAGCAAACAGGTCCTTGACGCGCACAATCGCAATTGCGGTAGTGACCAGCATCGAAAGAATCACCACATGAACAAATGATTCCATAATCACACACCTCCCGATGGCTTGTTGTCCGCTTCAAGGACGCCAGACTTTCCGGGGAGCAGAGGTTTCAGCCCGCTGTGTAATGCGGCTTTCGCCAAAGCATGGCCAGCGGTCGGGCCTGTTAACAACACAAACACCAGAATCATGAACAGCTTGCCAAGCACTATCCATGTTGGGGCCTGCAACATTAGTCCGGCCAGAATCATGCCGGTCGCCAACGTGTCAGTGACACTGGCAGCATGCATGCGTGTGTAAAAATCAGGAAATCTCAACAGCCCGACAGAGCCGGAGATACACAGGAGTCCACCGAGGACCAGCAGGGCCCAACTGAGGTAAGTCGCTACGATGCTCATTATTGATCCTTCACCGTCTCGCTGTTGGCTGACGTCCCAGGCGAGGAGTACTCAAAAAACCGGAGTATTCCGATCACCGTAATAAAATTCATCAGGGCATACACCATTGCTATGTCAAGGAACTCCGGGCGACCCATCAGGAAACCCACAATGGCAATCAGCAGCACGGTTTTAGTGCCAAAGACGTTAACTGCCAGAATGCGGTCGTACAGTGTTGGTCCCGCATAGGCCCGGAACAGCGCAAGCGCCATCGCCACCAACACGGCTATTGTTACGGTGGTAAACATAGTTATTTATCCAGTTTGCGCACACGCGCTTCCATCTCACCGCTTTTAATCTCAGCGATGGAGCTTTTGTCTAGCGCATGTACGGTTATTGAATTTTCTGTCACTTCGGTTGTGACGGTACCGGGAGTGAGGGAGATAGAGTTTGCATAAATGACCTTGCCCATCTCGCTCAGGTGATCCATTTTGATGGTTGCCAGTGCGGGCTGCAGTTGCAGATTACTGCGCCATATTGTGCCTACTACCTTGATATTGGATATCACCAGTTCTTTCAGCAGCCACAAGTAATAGCCGGGGATGTTTTTTGTCAGATACAAGGGCTGCGATTCACTATCAATTACTTTCATGCGGCTGGAAATCAACAACACCAGCAGCACGGATGCTGTTCCCAGTCCGAACATCAATGGCTTGAAAAGACCCGAGTTCAGAGCCCAGAAAGCAACCAGCAAAACACCCAGACTTAATGTTTGTATTTTCATGTTAATCCCTGCACATTTTTGCTCAAACGTCAGTGGTAAATTATGTTTACAAGGGTGGTTTTTTTTGCAGTTTTCATCCCGCCGATCGGGCGGTCATGTCTGCTAATTGATTCAAATCTGTGTCATTACTGAATGTGTCATTGCTCAAATAGAGGGCAGACGAGATCAACGTGGCTATTGAATTGAGTGCGATCGCCGGCAGTAATCCGGTCTTCACCACAAAAACCTCTATTCAAGCTGGCGAGAGATATTTACATCAACATTGTGAAAAAGTTTGTCAATTGTGCAAATAAGTATGCGTTGGCCGTGTCCCTGCTGCGGCGAGTAGTGGGTCTATGTTATGGTGCGACCGGCCCGTTACTGGGGATCAATGCATTGTTAAAGTGATTAAAACCGGGTGTAAAAAGGGGGGCGTATGACAGTCAGCCATAGTGTTTTGGTTGTTGATGATGACAAGGATATTCGCGACCTTTTGCACAAATTGTTTCTGGCAGAAGGCTACCGATGTTCTGTCGCGGGCAACGGTGATGAAATGTTTGCGCGCCTGGCCCAGGAACGGTTTGACCTGATTTTGCTGGATGTGATGATGCCGGGGCGAGATGGATTTGAATTGTGCAGGACCTTGCAATCGGATCCGGCAATGCCGCCCGTCATCATGCTGACAGCCAAGGATGAAGAGATAGACAGAGTCGTTGGTCTTGAGTTGGGTGCTGACGATTACATCGTAAAACCCTTTGGGCGACGCGAGTTAATGGCGCGGGTCAAAGTGGTGTTTCGTCGTGTGCAAAGCAGCCACCGGCGTGTCAGTGGGGTCAAGGGTAACTTTCTGTTCGGAGGCTGGTGTTTCAGGCCGGCTCAGATGGAACTGGTCGACGCCGAGTCGGCTGTTGTGCCCTTATCCTCCAGCGAAACCGAGTTGCTGTTGGCTTTTGTGCAGAATCCACAGATTCCCTTGTCGCGCGATCGCTTGTTGGACTTGACCAAAGGCCGTTCAGTGGCCCCGTTTGACCGCAGTATTGATTCTCACATCAGTCGCCTGCGCCGCAAATTGCGCGATGATGCCAAGCAGCCTGAAATTATCAAAACCTCCTGGGGCAAAGGTTACATCTTCACCTTCGCAGTCGAGTCTGTGTAAATGGTAGTGCCTGCAACACTCAGCAACCGCTTCCTGACGCTCAGGGCCCGCGCATTGCTGGTGCTGACGGCCATATTTGTTGTGTCTCATCTGTTGACGCTCATGGTTTATGAGTCCAACCGTCACCGCGTGGTGCTGCTGACAGAGGCAGTGGATCTGGCCGATCGCATTATTGGTATTGTTGACCTTGCAGAGCGCTTCCCCCAGGCAGATCGCGCGCAGATACTGGCCGCGGCGCAGACCCAGTTTTTGTTTATGTACCCGGATGTTATCCAGTCTGCCGACGCAAACTGCGAACAGAACGATTTTTCAATACAGATTACCGAGCGACTGAACAGGTGGTTCACCTTGTATCCGGGACTTGATGCCTCTGTCTGTGTGGTGGATGTGAGCACGGATCATCGCCTTGCCGATTCCTCCATAGGCTCGGTCTCTGGCCTGGATGCGCTGGTGTACATCGATTTTCCGGATGGCGAACAAGCCATCTTTCGCGCCATCCTGCCGGAAGCGCAGTCATTGTTCCGGGATATGCTGCTGATCTATTTCTTGCTGGTGGGGCTGATCAGTCTCGGCTTGGGCTGGTTTCTGATCAACAGAGTACTGACACCACTGAGCCAGTTGGCGACGGCGGCCGATGTGATTGGCGCCAATCTGGATGCGGTAGCTCTGGACGAGAGCGGGCCCTCTGAGGTCGCGCGCGCCGCCAGAGCGTTTAACCGTATGCAGGCGCGCCTCAAACGGCTTGTGCAGGGCCAGACAGAAATGCTTGCCGCGGTTTCACATGACCTGCGGTCGGCGGCAACGCGTCTGCAGTTGCGGGCGGAGCTGCTGGACAATGAACCCGAGCGTGAGGGTATGTTGCGTGTAGTCTCCGATATGCGCCATATGATCGAGTCGGTGCTGGATTTTGTCAGAGGTGTGGAACCCAACGAGACCGCGCGGCGCACGGATGTGCTCGCGCTGCTCGAAAGTATGATCGAGGACCTGCAGGAAGAAGGGTTCCCGGTGCATTTTGCCGCGCAACAAGACAGCGTTTTTATGATGTGTCGCCCGGTATCGCTGCGTCGCTGCTTCCAGAACATCATTGATAACGCCATCAAGTATGGCCAGCAGGCCTGGGTCAGTTGTGTTGTGGAGCCCGGTTACATCCGGATTATCGTTGAGGATCAGGGGCCTGGTGTGGCTGAACATGAGTTGCAGAACATCCTCAAACCGTTTTACCGGCTTGACGTTTCACGCAATCGCGACAGTGGTGGCATTGGCCTGGGTCTGGCCATTACCCAGAACATTGTGCAGTTGCACGGAGGCAAGGTGTTGATCCGCAATCGCGCCGGTAACACCGGCCTGCACGTCGAAATAGCGTTGCCGCGACCATGACATCACGGTGGATCATCTTTTGCTCGATCATCGATAACTTCGGCGATATCGGGGTGTGCTGGCGACTGGCGCGCCAACTGGCCAATGAACACCAGCGTGATGTTGAGCTTTGGGTTGATGACTGGTCGGCGTTGTCAGGGTTTCTGGCGGCGCAGATCCCCGGCATCAACAACGCGCCGGTTTTTCCAGAGCAGCAAGCAATCACAGCCGCAGGCGTCCGTATCCGACATTGGCATAAGCCCTGGCAAGCGTTGCCAGTGACCGATCAGCACATTGCCGGCGCCGATGTCATTATTGAGGCCTTTGGTTGTGAGCTGCCGGCCAGCGTTAAACAAGCGATGCGGCATGTGAACACACCCGTCTTGTGGCTGAATCTGGAGTACCTGAGTGCCGAAGCGTGGGTAAAAGAATGTCACGGCCTGCCGTCGCCGCAGAACCTGTCTCCTCTGGTAAAAAAATTCTTCTTTTTCCCGGGATTTGAGCAAGGCACCGGCGGGCTGTTACGTGAGGCGACAATGATCAGTCAACATGAGCAGTGGCAACAGGAGCAGCAGGTTCTTCGTCAGCGTTTGCTACAGAAGGCCGGGCTGTCAGAGTTTTTGCAGGCTGATGTGCTGCTGGTTTCTCTGTTCAGTTACGACACGCCGGCGCTGGCAAGTTGGCTTAATGCGTTACAGGAACAGACACAAAAGGTGGTGTGTTTTGTACCCGAAGGCAAAAGTCTGGCAGCGGTGGCCAGATGTTTTTCCAGAGATCGGCTGTTGCCCGGCGAGATTGCACGGCTTGGTGCCCTGACAGTGGTGGCAATGCCCTTCGGTTCACAAACGGATTACGATCAGTTGCTCAGTCTGTGTGACTTTAATGTGGTGCGTGGAGAGGACTCCTTTGTGCGTGCGCAATGGGCTGCCCGCCCAATGCTCTGGCACATATACCCTCAGGATGACGGGGTGCATCTGCAGAAGCTTGAGGCATTTGAGAGACTGTATCTTGATGGATTGAACCCGGACGCCGCCAAAGCCTGGCAGGCGTTCTCAAATGGCTGGAATCAGGGTGAAGATTGCCACGAAGTGTGGCATCATCTGCGCCCTCAACTTTCGAGCTTGCAGTCGCATGCCCGAAAATGGCAGAAAAAACTGGCTGCTATGCCTGATTTGTCTGCGAATCTGGTGAATTTTGAAACCCTTACTAAATTGAGTGCTCACCCATGAAAACCGCACAAGAAATCAAACCCGGCCAGGTCATCATGATTGATGGTTCGCCCTGGAAAGTTCAGAAAAACGAGTTCAACCGCGCTGGCCGCAGCTCAGCTATCAACAAGATGAAGCTGAAAAACATTCTGAATGGCATGCAGACTGAAACCACGTTCAAGTGTGACGACAAACTGGAATACATCGTTCTGGAGCAGAAAGAAGTGACTTACTCCTACTTTGCTGATCCCATGTACGTGTTTGTTGATACCGAATACGAACAGATCGAGATTGAAAAGGACGATCTGGAAAACGTATTGATGTACATCGAAGATGGTATGGAAGACGTGTGTCAGGCCGTGTTCTACGGCACCAAGGTGATTTCCGTCGACCTGCCCAAAAACATCGTGCGCCAGATTGCTTACACCGAACCTGCAGCGCGCGGTGATACCTCAGGCAAAGTGACCAAGATTGCGCGCTTGGCTAACGGCCATGAACTGCAGGTTTCCTCGTTCTGCGAAATCGGCGACTACATCGAAATCGACACGCTGACTGGCGAATACAAGTCACGCGTCAAGCGCTAATCATGCAAGCGGTTGCTGCAGGCGGAATCGAATAACCGCCTGCAGGCTTTGCTCTGAGCCTGCTGTGCCTGCGTCGTTATGTCACAGGCAC
>CANHAR010000083.1 GCA_947458495.1 Gammaproteobacteria bacterium
TATCGTTGAGTTATTGAACCCTCGTCTTGAAAAAATTGCCTTGCGAGACGCCACCCGGAAGATCAGTTACGACACCAGCGCGGCGGTGTTAATTGTGAAAGACGCCACCGCAATTGCAGCGGAAACCTGGACTTTGTTATTTGCTTTAATGCGAGATCTGCCGGTGCTGAACCTGGCGTGTCTGGCGTGTTGGTTGCCAGAGCAAACGGAACAGCAGGAGCGTCTGTCCACTCAGTGCCGTGAGTTCCGCACTGCGTTTGTTTTTGACTTGGATGAGGTGTCGGCCGAGGTCGACGCGGGTGATAAAAAAGTCCTCTGAGCAGTGCTCAGAGGACTTTATCAAACTTACTTCAGCAGTGACAAAACGGTCTGCTTCATCTGGTTAGCCTGCGCGAGCATGGCGGTACCGGCCTGGGAAATGATCTGTGTACGTGCCAGTTCGGTTGTTTCTGCAGCGTAGTCGGTGTCCAGAATGCGACCGCGTGACTCGGTGGCGTTAGCGGAGACGTTGGCCAGGTTGTCGGCAGCGTATTGCAGGCGGTTCATGGTCGCACCCATTTCAGAGCGGCCTGTGTTGACTGTCGCAATCGCTACGTCTAATGCGGCTATTGCCGTGTTAGAGTTTGCCTGACTGGTAATGGAAGTTGATCTAATGCCGCCGAGCAGACCGGCCTGGCTAGTTGAAATGTCAAACCCAACGCCGGCAGTACTGGCGGTAAACGTCATTACGCCAGCGTTTAAAGTAACGGCTGCTCCAGAGATGGTGCCGAGACCTGTGTTAATTGCCGCCGCTATTTCAGTAACCGTTTGAACCGCCGCAGCACCGGCTGTTACTGTATGTGTGAATGATTTATCTCCCGCCGTTACAGAAATGACATCGCCCAACGCTGGAGTGCCAGCTATTGTTACGGTTGAAACCTGGGCGGCTGCCGTGGCGCCTGGTCCAGAGTTAGCGGTGGTTGTTGTGGCGACTGCTGTTGTTCCCTGGCTGGTGGAAGCAGACGTGTAGTTGCCGATTGTGATGTCGATTGTCTGTGCCGCATTGGCTCCGACCTGAAACTTAAAAGTTCCTGTGCCGCTAGAGAAGCTTTTATTCAAAATGTTTGTGCCGTTCCACTGCGTATTTGCGCCTACTCTGTTGATCTCGTCACGAAGCTTGCCGAACTCTGTGTTTAGAGCGGTTCGATCTGCAGTGACATTGGTATCTGACGCTGATTGCACGGCGAGTTCGCGCATGCGCTGCAGCATGTTATCGACTTCTACCAATGCGCCTTCAGCAGTTTGAATTAGCGAGACGCCGTCGTTTGCATTACGTACAGCTTGATCGAGACCACGGATCTGAGAGGTCATCTTTGATGCGATCGCCAAGCCGGCAGCGTCGTCTTTTGCGCTGTTAATTCTCAAGCCAGTAGACAGTCTTTCCATTGAAGTGGACATGGCGCGCTCGTTAGATTGCAGCGCATTCTTCGCCAGAATGGATGACATGTTTGTGTTGATTCCGGACATTTTATTCTCCTAAACTCATTTAAAAAGTTAGCCCTGCACGTTAGTTCGCCACATACAATCGTCTGTAAAAAAGGCGGTGTCGGATTGTATCTGCTCTCCGGCGCCAGATTATTCGACGCTCTGATGACAACAATCGACAGTTACTTAGCAAGTCTTTAATTGTAGAAAGATAATTTCTTAATTGATGATACGGCTAAAGTTGCGCGCAGTTTGTGACGAAATCATCTTGTAATTAATCGCAGGAGAAAAATGATGCGCAATGTGTTTGGTGCCGCTATAAAGACTTACGGCCAGGTCAGTTATGACTCCGCTGCTGAATATGGTTCGTCCGCTGATTTACTAAATCTGTTGTTCACGGGTTTAACGGATGCGTTAATTGATGCGCAACGCTTTTTACTACAGAAAAAATATTTTGAAAAAGGTTTGGCAATCTCCAAGTCCCAAAAAATTCTGATTGAACTGCGCAATACCCTGGATTTTGGTGTGGGCGGTGAGCTGGCCATAAATCTGGATGAGCTCTATGCGTATTGTTTGAAGCGTCTGGGTGAGGCACACATACAGAACGACGCGGTCGCCCTCAGAGAAGTGCACAGCTTGATGAGTGAGTTGCGTGATGCCTGGCTTCAGGCGTCGCGTTCCGCTGCCTGATCAGATTTGGCGTGGCTTTTATCGGGTGTTTTTCCAGATAACCGATAAGCCCACGCCAGGATCACCGCAACTGCCACATACAGATCCTCGGGGATCTGTTCATTCAGGCGCAGTTTGCCCAGCACGTGTGACAGATGTTCATCTTTGACGGCAGGAATGCCTAACTCTTGCGCGGCACGTGTCATCAACAGTGCCAGTTCTCCCTCGGCCTGCGCAATCACGCGTGGCGCAGCATTATCACCGTATTCCAGTGCTACCGCGCGTGGAATTTTTGTGTAGTCACTCATGTGTAGTCACTCATTTATAGACGCTCTTATGTAATCGCTCATGTGTAACAGTCCAGGTGGTGGCCGGTTAATGGCGAGGATACGTCGTTGCTCTGATGCGCGGTCGGGCGTTGGCCAAGAACAATCTGGCAGTGATCAAGCACCATGTCCCAAGTCGACAGTTGCCGCGCCAGTGCGGGCAATTCTTGCTCCATCAGGCTGATCAGTGGCTCAGAGTGGCTCCAGATCACCAGATTCAGGCTTGAGCCTTGGGTCAGTTGCACACTGATCTGCACCTTGTGTTGTTCATCAACGGGTAATTCCAGATCAAAACGCCAGGGGATGTCGTGTTCGGCGTGTTGGTGATTTTTCTCGCGCTGTATGCTTGCCTCGGCTGGAGGCGCATCGTTGAACAGCAACGGAAAGCGGTAGAACACTTCTTGGTTTTCTTGTTTGGCTATCGCGTGCAACTGCGACGATTCGATAGAGTCGATGGCGTCAACGACGTCTTGCATCTCGATGCCGGACATACCCGGCCGGGTTTCTTCCAGACGCTTTTTGGCGGACTCCAGCAGTGTTTTGAGTGTGACATTGTTGGCCGCGCCCTGATGGGCAAACAGACCACTGCTCATCAGCGCGGATTTGATGGTGTTGGCGCTGATGTTGTCGCGGGAGGGTAGAACAATACCGGGTTCGCTGCGCTCAGCGTTTTGAACCGCTGACGAGTTGACCCATTGGCGCAGGGCTTGTGGGTTTGCAAACACCGACAACGCGCTCAGTGGCGTCTGCAATGGCAGCAGATAGTTGGCCCGACCGGGTAATGAGGTGGCGGGTGTCGTTACGGCACCGGGTGCAGCACCCGGTGAGGTGCTAGTTGGCAAGCTGCTTTTTGCTGCCTTTTTTTCCGCCTGTCCCAGTGGCTGTAATACAAAGCCTCTGGGCGTCACCCAGGTTCGGAACATCAGTTCCATAAAGACCTGGGCGCGGCTAGGTAACGGCAGCTGAAGACTGCCCTGGTCGGTGGTTAACACAACGCGCAGTCCGCTTTCGTCAACAACACCGCGCACGGTTTGTTCATTGCGCAGGCCGAGTGCTCGCCCTTGCTCCGTGCTCAGCTTGATTCCCCCGGCAACAGTTTGATCCAGATTCACGGGACGCAAATGGTTGGGTTGTACATCTGGAATCATCAGCGCGCCCTTTTTGTGTCACCTGCCGCCCGGCATGGTCATGGATATTTGACCCAGTTCGGGTTGCCGCCACGGATGCGGGTACGCACGCTCTCGGTGTCACGAAAGATCAGTCCCATGACATCGTCGGCACCGGGGATGCGCAGCTGTGCACCGGCCAGTATCCAGTTGGGATTGTTATTTCTGAACGCGTGCGGGTTGGCACTGATCATGGCCTCACGCAGGATATCGCGGCGAATGACCGTGCTGCCGTAGATGCGCTCCAGTAACAGATCCAGCGAGTCACCGGTGCGGACCTGGTAAAAACCACCCAGGATTTCCTCACTGCGGCGCACTTGCAAAAAATCGTTGATGTCAGCATTGCCCAGCAAAGTGATCAACGCTTCGTCGATGGCAGCGTTCTGATTGTTGGGTGTTGTGGTCTGCGCCCAGGCGGCCTGCGTGCACAGCAGCAGAAATATTGCTGTCAGGTAGTGTTTGGATATGCTCATGTGAGGCTCCCGTGTAAGTGCTTGTTGCGAGATTAAAATGGCAGGGCAAATTTCAGGTCGCGCGCCGATCCGTTGCCTGCGATCACCTGCAGCGTCGATTGAAATTCGTCGACCTGCACAATTTCACCGATTGATAAGGACGACACCAGATTACTGTTCAATGTTTGTTGGCCGCCTTCCCAGGGAGTTTCGATGATCAGAAAGCGATCACCGGGTCTGGCATTGTTGGCTGCACCGATGCGGATCTGCAGGGTTTGTGTTGGGCTGTTGGCTTGACCGTCCGCCGCAGGCAGTACGTCAGCAGGCAGAACGGCAAACTGACGTAACTGACAGGCATGCGCTGCCTCCAGTTCTTCAAAAAAGTCGTCCAGTTGTGGCACAAGATCGCGGGTAACATCGCTGGCCAGTTGTGGCGGGCTGCGGCGCAACTGACTGTCTGCTGCTGGCAGCGTAACGTCAAACGCTTGAGTGTGCAGCGTGGCACCTGTGCGTCGGTTGATCAGTGTCAGTTCGTGGTACAGCGTGACTGCCGGGTCACTGGCGGGCAGGTTAAGCGGCGCAATCGGGTTGGCTTCGGCGAGGTATCTGGCCGCTGAGCTGGCGTATTGTGCCGCGGTTTGTGCCGCAGATCGTGCCGCAGACTGAGCGCCGCTGATGCCTTGTTGAACCAGTTGGCGCACCCCGCCGTCAGTGCTTTCAGTGCTTGTTGGTGGTGTGTTGCTCAGCGACCACTGCAGCGCGTAGTCGGCATCGTCAAACGGTACCATCCCGGTCAGCAGTCGGTCGTACTGGCTGAGTCCGCTGGCCAACTCGTCTTCAAGCACCAGCACCCAGTTGTCGCTGATCGCGGCGCTATTACTGATCAGCCCGCGGGCGTGTTGCTTGATGACATCGGCGTCCGCGTCGTTAACGCGACCTTGGCCCAGATCGGTGCGGGCAGACACCAGCAGCGTGGGTCGGTAGCGGGTTGCTGCGTCCACAGCGCACACGCCGTCGCGCGCATTTTGCAGGCTGGCGGGCAGGATGGCAGTGGGGTCAACAGCTGCTTGCTCAGGTGCCGGCAAATACTCCGTTACCCTGACGCCCCGGACAGTTGCTTCCGTATCAAAATAGTTCGACTCGACCAGCGCACCGCTGCTATCAATAAATGCGCTGCTGATGACGTTCACCGTCTGCTCCTGTGCGGCTTCCACCAGCGCGTGTTTGAGCGCGGCCAAGATGGCTTCGGGGCTGTCTGTACCGGCCGGTGCAGGGGTCTGCGCGCTGGCGGCCATCGACAACAAGGCGACGGCCAGTACAGCGATCAATCGGCATGCAGGCAAGGTAGGCATGGGTGTTCTCCGGGGTTACGCTCGGTATTCGCGGGAGTATTCCAGGTACAGTTTGCGCAGATCATTAACCACGGAGCGGCGCAGGCTCAGGGTGACTTCATAGGTGTCGGCGCCCACCGGAGTGATGCTTTCCAGCTCCGCGCCGTAAATGACCCCTTGCACACGCGCCCTGAAGGAATCGTTACTGAGCACCAGGTCGTTGACGGTGCTGCTGGAGTCGATGAACTGGCCGTAGACCTGCTCGGCGAGTGAGCGGTAAGCGTCCAGTCTGGAGGCGCGTATCGCCAACAGCCTGCGTTGCTCTGGCAGGTCGCTGGTCTGCAGATTGATCACCGCGTAGCCTGTCGCGCGAATGGTGTCGGCGGCTTCCAGCATGTTCATGACGGATGCCGGCGAGGATCGGTCAGCGGCGATGCCAGAGACGATGCAGCTATTAAGTGTCGCCATCAACAGCATGGACAACCAGACTCTGCCGTAGCCGAATTTCAATTTCTTGGTACTCAACATCACGTTTATCTCCCGGCGGTGATTGTTTTCTTGATGCTCTCAAGTCGACAGATGTCCGCAAGGTCTTTACCAGATCGTAAAAATAAGTTGGCGCGCTACTTGCATTGCTATTTGTGCAGCGAATTATTTGTTTTAAAAAAACCTGCAGATATTTGTTAACTAATTAATAAGTAAGGATTTTAAATTGAGCAGTATGGTGATGTCATTTTTTGGACAGGGGTTCTCAAAAAGCACTTTACAGGGCTTGGGGATACCATTCCTGATTCTCATCATCATGGGCATGCTGATTCTGCCTATTCCACCGCTGTTGCTGGATGTGTTTTTTACCCTGAATATCGTGATCGGCCTGGTGATCATCATGGTGGCCATCAATGTCACCAAACCACTGGAATTCTCCGCGTTCCCGTCCATTCTGTTGCTCGCCACCATGTTGCGCCTGAGCCTGAACGTGGCCTCTACCCGGGTAGTACTGGTCGACGGCCATAACGGCCCCGGTGCGGCGGGTCAAGTAATTGAATCCTTTGGACAATTTGTGATCGCCGGCAATTATTTGGTCGGCATTATCATTTTTACGATCCTGATCATCATTAATTTTGTGGTGGTCACCAAAGGCGCCGGTCGGGTTTCCGAGGTGGTTGCGCGTTTTACGCTGGATGCAATGCCCGGCAAGCAGATGGCAATTGATGCTGATCTGAATTCTGGTTTGATTGATCAGGCCACCGCCAAGGCCCGGCGTGAGGAGGTCAGTCAGGAGTCGGACTTTTTCGGATCGATGGATGGTGCATCTAAATTCGTGCGCGGAGACGCCATTGCCGGCCTTCTGATTTTGTTTGTCACTATTTTCGGCGGCCTGGCGATAGGAATACTCCAGCATCAACTGAGCTTTCAGGAAGCCGGGGAAATATACGTGCTGCTGGCCATTGGTGATGGTCTGGTCGCACAGATTCCCGCCCTGCTGCTGTCACTGGCCACCGCCATTGTTGTTACGCGCGTGACAACCGCTGAAAACACCTCGCAGCAATCCAGCATGCAGCTTGCCAACCCTCAGGCGCTGTATATCTCCGCGGCAATCCTGTTCACGCTGGGGATCATTCCGAACATGCCGCATCTGGTGTTTCTGTTGTTTGCTGCCATCTGTGCCGGAGTGGGTTTCCTGATTCAGCGGCAGGACTCACAAGTCAAGCAACAGGATGCGTCAGCGACTGTCACTGCAAACGCTGCCGCTGCAGAAGCCACTGATCTGCTGGGTTGGGATGATATCGAACAGTCAGACACCATCAGTCTGGAACTTGGCTACGGCTTGGTTGCGCTGGCCAGTCAGGAGGGTGGTGGCACCTTGCTGGGCAGAATACGCGGAGTCAGAAAAAAGCTGTCCGCAGAACTTGGATTCTTGCTGCAGTCCATCCGCGTGCGCGACAACCTGGAGTTTGCGCCCGATGCCTACAAAATCTTGCTGCGGGGTATTGCGCGCGGTAAGGGCGAAATGAAAATCGGGCATGACCTTGCGATCAACCCCGGCAATGTCTCCGTCCCTTTGGATGCAACCGCCACCAAGGAGCCCGCGTTTGGTCTGGATGCCTACTGGATTTTGCCTGCGCAACGCGACTATGCCCGCATGCTGGGGTACACCGTTGTGGACGCCTCTACGGCGATTGCCACCCATGTAAACATGGTGCTCAAAGACAATGCGCCTGAACTGTTGGGGCATGAGGAGACTCGTGAGTTACTGGACAAGGTGACTGAACGATCACCGCAGTTGATGGATGGTCTGGTGCCTGAAAAGTTGACACTGGCGACGGTGAATCAGGTGCTGAAAAATCTGATTGCTGAAGATATTCCTCTGCGCGACATGCGCAGCATTATGGAAAGCCTGGTTGTGGAGTCCGGAAAAACCAAGGACGCCGATGAGTTAACAGCCTTGATTCGACCGCGTCTGGGGCGCTTCATGATGCAGTCGCTGATTGAACTGGGTCAGACACTCTCGGTCATCACGCTGGAGACTGAGTTAGAACATTTGATTTCAAACACGCTGTTGCAGAGCCGCAAATCCGGTGAGCTGGTGATGGATCCCAAACTGGCTGAGAACCTGTTTTCAGCCATTGATGTCGAAAAACGCCAGACCGAAGACAAAGGTGTGCCGGCCGTGCTGATTGTCTCTCCGGGCATCAGGCCGTGGCTGGCGAAGGCGATGCGGGTGCGATCTCCCGGATTGCGAGTGCTCTCCTACACAGAGATCCCGGAAGATCAGGATGTCAAAGTAATCGCAAAAATAGGCCTCAACGCGCAATAGGTGACAGGATTTAATCATGAGAATTGAACGATTTGAGGCCGTTGATGCGAGTCGCGGGATGCGCGACATCAATGTCAGATACGGCGATGACGTGCTGATCATCGCGAATGCGCGTGTTGATGGAAAAGTCCAGTTTGTGATTGCCATTGATACGGAGGTTCGCCCGCCGAAACTATTCACGCCCGAATCCTTGGTCGAGGATTTCAGTGGCGCCGCCGCGTCATCGGTCAAACAAACCGACCTGCCGGATGCGCCAGCGGCGCCAGAGCTGACCAATCCGCGCGATTCGCAGGATCTTGTGGCATTGATGAATGCCGGATTTGGTGACATCAAATCCCTGCTTGAAGAACTGCGTCAGCAGCAGTCAAAACCGCTGCCACAAATTGCCAGGCGGGTCACAGGCGCTGCCGATTCCGCAGCACTGCGTCTGATGCGGCTGTTTGCGGGCAACACAGTGCCCATGGACCTGCTGCAGTCATGGGTGGGCGTTACCTCGGCGTGTACTGAGGATGCGGAGTCTGTGGCTGCAATCCGTTCATGGCTTTACGGAAAATTGCGCGATGCGCCCGCGTTTGGCAGGCAGCCGGGTGTGCATTTTTTAGTCGGGGCTCATGGGGTGGGCAAAACCGTGAATGGTCTGCGGCTGGCTGCAAGGCTGAGCCATGGGCAGACGGCGCCCGCCGCATTGTTTGTGCCCTACAAGTTGGCGCATGAAGCGACATTGTCCAGCATCCGCATCATGGGGCAGAAAGCCGGCGTCAACACGCTGCCGGCACCGGACTTTCCGGCGCTGGTGACGCTGATCAATGAGCATATCAGTCGATGCAGTCTGGTTGTCGAATTGCCTGCAAACCTGCACGCCAGCGAGCTGCTGCGGTTGCAGCAACGCCTGCCATCGGCTTTTTTTCATCTGGTGATTGCCGCAGACAGCCAGGTCAACGACCTGCAATACGTAATACGCGAGGGCAGCCTGGCGTTTTCTTCTGCCCTGATCACCCGAATTGATTACCAAAGTGTTCACTGGCCCTTGATTCATACACTGATCAGACATGATGTGCCGGTGATGCTGGGCAGCCACAGTGGCAGCGTGGAACAGCCCTTAGTGGACATGGACAAGTCTTCCATTATTGATGATGCCATCAGGGGTATCAGTGACAAACTCGACAGCCATGGCAGCCAGGTGCTGAGTGCCTTCAGGTCCTTGCAGACCCTGCCAACACATGTAAGCAAAGCGGAGATGATGTGAGTACAAAAACGATCTGTATCGCAAGTGGCAAGGGTGGCGTGGGGAAAACCACGCTCTCCATCAATCTGGCGATGGCGCTGGCGGAGTCGGGCCAAAGGGTTTTGTATTTTGATGCGGATATGGGGCTGGCAAACGCCCAGATCGGGCTGGGGGCTGAGTCGATTCTGAACATCGGGCACGTGCTCAATCATCTGGTCAGCCTGCCGGAGATCGTGCTGAAAACCCCGCATGGCATCGACCTGATTGCTGGGGCCAGTGGTTTGGCGGAGCTCGCCAATCTCAACCAGGTGGACACCTCCAATATCATCAGCCAATTCTCCAGCCTGCCTGACGAGTACGATGTGCTGATTGTCGACTGTGCCGCGGGCATCTCACAGAGTGTGTTAAGTTTTCTGGAAGGGTGCCAGTTGCGCGTGGTGGTGGGAACCAGTGAACTCAGTTCAATCGCTGACGCGTATGGCCTGATGAAGGTGATGGTCGGCGACCTGGGGCTGAATGATTTCTTTTTTCTGCCGAACATGGTGGAGAATGAGCGACAAGGCGCAAAGCTGTTCGACAGTATGAACAAGGTTGTGCAGAATTTCCTGGCGACCAAGCTCAATTATGCGGGCTCCGTGCCACGCGAAATGCTGGTGGATTCGTCGTGGCGTAAAGCCACGCCGATGGTTAAGCTGGCCCCGACCTCGGTGATGACAACAGCCATCCGCAAGGTCGCAGCTGGCCTGATGAGCCACAGGGGGCCTGCATTCTCGGCGCGCGGTGTACAGTTTTTTATGGAGAGAACCTGAGCTCTCTATGAAAAAGAATCTCTATGAGGATGTTCAACGGTTTGGTGAAGAGCGCCTGCCTATCAGCCATTACCTCGGTATGGTCAGGCGTATTGCCATCCATCTGCGCCCGCGCGTCCCTGCCTATCTGGAGTTGGATGACATGATCCAGTTGGGCACCATGGGGCTGATTGAGGCGGAAAAAAACTACGATGCCGCGCAAGGCGTGAGTTTTGAGATCTTTGCCAAAGCCCGAATCCGCGGGTCGATTATTGATGAAGCGCGTCGATTGAGTGATGTATCACGACTGGCCATCAAGAATAGCAAGGCGCACAGTGAGGTCATTCAGGAGTTATCAAACAGTCTGGGCAGAGTTCCGTCGCATCGCGAAGTTGCCGAGGTGTTGGGTTTAAGTATTGATGCCTACGAGAATCAGCGTAATCATGCCAATCAGCTCAATACGATTGAGCTCGAAACGTTTGTTGATGAGAGCAACTTTGACCCCGAGCATAAGCATCAGGATGTGTTTGACGATGTAGCGGAGGAGAGTGTCAAGTCGGTTGTGGCCTCGGCGATTGCAACACTGGACGAGCGTAGACAAATGATCCTCAAGCTGTACTATGTCGAGGAGATGAACCTGAAAGAGATTGGCGCCGTCATTGGGGTCAATGAATCAAGAGTCAGCCAGATATTGAGTGCCGCCCTGAAGGAGCTAAGGCCCCTGCTGGAGGCACCTTACCGCGGTGGGGAACTAGCATGATATGGGGCCGGGAATCAAAGTCCGAAAAACTTAAAAAAAAGGTGAAGGAAGATTACGACCATGCGGTCTCGTTGTCGGAGTCACCAGCCAGGGAAAATCGCA
>CANHAR010000084.1 GCA_947458495.1 Gammaproteobacteria bacterium
AAAGAGCCGCAGATCTTCACTCCGGTACGCTATCAGAATCCGGTAGAGGGCACGGCCAACAAGTCGTCCTATCAGCGCCGCGCTCCGGCACTTAAAACCCTGGTTGGAGTGGACGTGTTTGTGCATGAGCGCAACGATAATCCTGACTATCTGGCAAGCCGGATCAACGCCATAACCCCGGGAATACTGGCGCTGCAGATGATTACCAACCGCGGCATTAAAGTCTGGCCCGACGGTTTTCCGGAGACATTCTGTACCGACCATTGGCGTTGTCGCTACATGATTACCAGCGGAAGTCAGACAGTTACCCCAAAAGATGTACTGAATGTTCTAAGTCAGCTGACTGAGGCTGGCATCGATGTGATCAAAACGGAGAATCTGTATACCTTTGATGGCCAATTGGGCTTTGCGCTAGGGCAAGGGCAGTAGCCGCACAGGCAGGAGCCGCAATGCCGGCTACTGCCCTGACTCAGCCCGGCGCGCGCCAGCCATAATGCCGGGCATGGCGTAATTACCTTCATGACAGGCATATTCGTAAACGCGGTCCGGTGACCGGCGCATGTGCATAATGCCCTTGATGGGTTCAACAAAGGTTGCCGGGTCGGTGATGGTAAATTCATACACCAGAGAGCCGTTCTCGTTTATGTGGAAGCGCTCTTCCAGGTGCATGTCTTTAGCAGATCCCCAGGCCGCATAGGGCTGCGACAGGCTGGCGATCTTGTCGGTGAAGTGGCGGGTGTTGATCACCAGCGTATCGCCCTCCCAATGCCCCCTGGAATTGCCCGCCCACTGCGTAATGGCCGGGTGCAGGTGCGGACGACCATCCAGCGGAACAATGCGCGCGTCGTGGATCATTTCCGTCACCACCACCACGTGATCGCTGAATTGCAGCAACTGCATATTGTTGTTGTACTTGCTCGGCAGCATGGGTGGGCCGGTGTTAAAACCGACCAGACAGCGCTCGGACAGGCCGCGGTCTTCGGGATTGTCTTTGCTGATACCGCCCAACAAAAAGCGCGCCGGGCGCTCACTCAGCACATCGGCACTGGCGGAGCTGCGCTGCAGAACGGCGCCTTCAGTTAATGCAGGAATGCGGCCATTGGCGGGGCTGACAATGATGGACGTGCGAAGGTTGTCACCCACCCCATCACCCCATTCATCCCAGAAATCGTTGTAGCCAATGTCCAGGCCATTGGGTTCGCGTTCAAAGCTGGCCGCCCGATTACTCAGCACACTTTGTTCAAAAGCAGTGGCCTCCTCACGGGTCATAAAAGCTTTGTCAGCCATGTTTTCCGGCCGCTGCAAAGGCGTTAATGACGCAAAGCTCCAGTAGCCCTGCATGTCGGGCTGACCGAATTCATTGCGGCTAACAGAGAGTGAGTTTTGGGCAGCGAGTTCAGAGGCAGCTGGGAGCTGCGAGGCCGCAAAAACAACGGCAGACAGGGCGGCCAGCATTGGAATAGCGGTCCGACGTGCGGAGTACCATGGCTTCAAGGTGAATTTCCTGATTTGTTTTTTTTCGAGTGTACAGATTCGTAAACCAACGGTCGACTGCATGATGGTGTATTGTTTGCGCCCTTGATAATCTTCACAGGCACGTATGTGCGTGGTTCTCTGATCGGTTGTCCGACATAAAAACCATCAGCAAGCAGTTTATGTCTTTGCCGTGTCATGAAACTGACATAGGTTTGTTCGCATGTCGCAGCCAGTAGGTAAAAAATATGGAACTCTCTCTCTCCCACGCATCGTCCCACAACTACCCGGTGTTTCCGCGGGAACTGAGCTGGTTGGCGTTTAATGGCCGCGTGTTGCAGGAAGCTGCCGACATCCGTAACCCTCCCATCGAGAGGCTGCGCTTTCTGGGTATCTATTCCAATAACATGGATGAATTTTTCAGGGTACGCGTCGCCGATGTAAAGCGGCGCATCCTGCTGAAAAAGTATCAGTCTGATGAGCATGAGGATACCGAGCAGCTGCTGGCCGAGATTCAGCATCAGGTACTGATGCTGGGGCAGCAGTTCCACAAGATCTATCTGGATATTCAGCTGGAACTGCGCAAGCACAATATCGAGTTGATTGATGACAGCAAGTTGACTGAGCTGCAATCGGGATGGGTGCGCAATTACTTTAATGCCGAAGTCAAAAAACACATTTCGCCGATAATCCTGTCCCAGGCGGATGCGTCGCTGGCGAAGATCCTGGATGACAACACCACCTATCTGATGGTGGAAATGTCAGGGGTTCATCAGCCCGAATACGCCATTGTGCAGGTGCCGACCAATGAGGTGTCGCGCTTTATTGAACTGCCCCTGCAGTTGAACACCCGCAAAAAGAACGGTCACTACCGCCGCCAGATTTTGCTGCTGGACGACATGATCACCTTCTGTGTTGCTGATCTGTTTCAGGGCTTTTTCGATTTTGACAGCATTTGCGCGTTTTCATTAAAACTGACTCGCGATGCTGAGTACAACATCAGCGACACTCTGGATCAAAGCCTGATCGACAAGATGTCCAAGGGCATTCAGCAACGACTCAAGTCAGAGCCGACCCGTCTGGTCTATGACGCTGCCATGCCGGAACAAATGTTGACGGTACTCACCCGGCAGTTGGGCACCAGCTCCATGGATACGCTGATTGCCGGCACCCGCTACCGCAATTTTAAGGACTTTATCGGTTTCCCTAATCTCGGCCGTCAGCACATGGAATTCCCGCCCCTGCCGCCGTTGCCCAGCCCGGATTTTGACCAGCACCCGACCACCTTTGACGCCATCCGTCACAGCGACATTCTGTTGTATTACCCCTACCACAGCTTTGGCTATTTTACCGAGTGGGTACGCCAGGCGTCGTTTGATCCCAAGGTCACCCATATCAGGATTTCCCTGTACCGTGTCGCGCGCCAGTCAAGGGTGATCCACGCCCTGCTGGACGCCGTGCGTAATGGCAAAAATGTCACTGTGGTGCTTGAACTGAAAGCGCGTTTTGATGAAGAGAACAACATCAGCTGGGCCAGAAAAATGACCGATGCCGGCATCGAAGTCATTTTTGGTCAGACCACCTTGAAAATCCACTCCAAGATTTGCCTGATCACCCGCATTGAGAAAGGTGAAGCAGTGCGCTACGGCCATATCGGCAGTGGCAACTTTAATGAAAAAACAGCCCGTATTTATACCGACATGAGTCTGTTCACCTGTCACCCGGAGATTACCGCCGAAATTGAGCAGGTGTTTGAGTTTATTCAATACTCCTATAGGCCGTTTGTATTCAAGCATCTGATTGTGTCTCCTACCTGGAGTCGACCCAAGTTAAAGAAGCTGATCCAGCGCGAAATTGATTTTGCTGTCAGTGGTCGCAAAGCCGAGATCTTTCTTAAAGTTAATAACCTGGTGGATGAAGAGATTGTGCAGTTACTGTACAAAGCCAGTCAGGCCGGCGTGAAGATCAGGATGATTATCCGTGGCATGTGCTCGCTGGTGCCCGGCATTGCAGGCAAGAGCCAGAATATCAAGATCATCAGCATTCTTGACCGCTTTCTGGAACATGCCCGCGTGTACGTGTTTCACAACGGCGGTGACACCGATGTGTACATCTCATCGGCCGACTGGATGACCCGCAATATCGACCAGCGCGTGGAAGTGGGTGTGCCGATTCTGAATGCCCGAATTAAACAAACGGTGCTGACAACGCTGGATATTCAGTGGCGCGATAATGTGAAAGCCAGGCTTGTGGATGCCACCCAAAGCAACGCATACGTCAATCGTGGCAACAAACGTAACATCCGTTCCCAGCAGAGCATTTACGAGTTTTTTGCCAGCCAGAACCAGTTGTTGCCGCAGCAGTTGGAGCTGGAGTAGACTAACGTAAAGTTGTTTAAATTGAACGAGTTTCAGGACTAATTTAATGCCATCTCTACAGTCTCATTGCTCCAGGCTCATGTTGGCGGCCGCCATCACTTTTTCGGGCATGCAAAATGTAAATGCCGCCACGCCCGCCTTTGGAACCACCCCCCCTGCCAGCTACGGATTAGGCCCCAACGTGAGTCTGTTTATCAGCGAAAGCTCCGTTCTGAGTGCCTGCATTGCAGTCTATCCTCGAGCCCTGGCCCGGCGTGCATCGTCCAGTGGCGCAGCCGAGGTCACGTACTACCAGGCCAGATTAGCTATCCGTGAAGCCAGCAAAATTACTGCAAGGTTATTAGACCTGTCGATTATCGCGCCGCCAGACATCCCCAGAACCAGTGACGGCGCCGTCAGCTGCAGTGGCTCTGTGGATATGTCTACCGGGCGTTATGACGATGTGGTGATGGTGCATGGGGTCCCCTATAACCTGACCTTTCAGCTTACCGATCCGGTTAACATCCAGTTTGAGCTGATTGACTCCAGTGTTGTCCCAGAGCGTGCAGATGTGGCGTTTGTTTTGCGCGGTTATGCAGATTCCACGATGTTCAGGTCGGTAAACGCTTTCAGGCGCGACGCACAACTCGCTTCCGATGCAGTGCGCGCCCTGAGTTTTGGCGCGGTGGGGTCCTATCGGATTTTTGATGGTGGTATTGACCCTAATAACGCAGATAACTACGCAGCAGTCGAAAACATCAATGTAATAGACGCGGCGCTGTCAGGTTGGACCGGCGATTCGTGGTCATACTTCAGGGAAAGAGACGCCGCGCAAGGTTTAATTCTCATTAATCCGACCGACCATGAAAAGGCCGTGCTCACTGCGTTGCGTGCGTGGTTGGTAGAGAATAAACAGCCCGCATCAAAATGGGCCGACACCGTCATGGGCAGAGCCGAATATCAATGGGTCAACAGCAAAGTGCTGCGTTACGGGCGATCAGCAGCGCCATCGTTTTTGGCGGCAACGCGGTTGCCCAGCGCACTGGATATGGATAAATTCCGTGCCATTGGAATCATATTCTCCAGTGATGGTACCTACAATACTTCGGGTGCGGCTCAGCTCTGCCATCTTATTGGAATCAAGACGGCCAGTGGTGTGCCTGTGCCCCGTATAGATGGGTGGGCCGGAGGGCCAAATCCAAACAAGTCCTGCTTCTATAGCGACCACACTGATTGGAACCGCAGTAATTCTGAATCAAGGCTGATGGGTGTCAATGCCTACGTAAACGTCCACGAAATTTTGCACGCCCTGGGCCAGGGTGGGCATGACCGATTTATCGACGGCAGTTATTTTCCTTATTCAGTTATGAATCAAGGCAAGGTTGACCAGTACCCGATCTGGAATAGAATTTACATAACGGGCTGGCTTGGGGAGCAAACAATTACTTCCGATCCGGCTGAGTTGGCGGATACTTATGGTGCGACCGATCCGACAAAAAAATATCTGTTAAAGCTCGGGCCTGCGAGCGACTTTGCATGCGAAGATGAATTTGGGCAGGTTAAAACCTGCCATCGCTACCAGGAGAAGTACAATGGCACTTATGTCCAGTACCGCACATATCACACAAAAGACGGCCAAGCCTATTTTAAGAGCGGAGTGACATTTGAGCCGCTGAACGATCCGTCTGACAGGGTTGCTCCTGCGCTTGTGCCCTATTCAACGTCGGCTGATGTGCAGGTGTATATTGAGAGCGGGCTGCCACATCTTCGTATGAATTTTAATGACTCAATACAGTTTGGGCCGGGTGAAATCATACTGACCGATATCGATAGCAAGACTAACTACACTTTTAAGGTTGACCGGTTGCCAGACTTGTCTGACAGCAGAGTGAGAATCAACGATAAATCTGTGACACTGAATTCGTGGTTCGGGAGCTTTATTTATAGCGCCGCCCGGGCTACTGAGGCGATCAATGCCCGTTATACGCTGACCTTCTCGTCGGGCAGCATCATTGACCGCGCCGGCAATGCGGTATTGCCCAGAGTGTTGACGGTTGGAAAAAACTGAGACTGCCGCCCCTCGTGCCGGTATCCCCGATGATCAAGTGATTCAGACTTGTGTGGCCATGGGTTGGCCATCTGAGGCTTTTCCAGCCAACGCCGTGGTCTCAAAACGTAAATCTGTGGATGAAGCAGCGAAGTTTGTAGGGTTTGAGGATTGATTGTGCAGCCAGGGTGAGCCGATAGCTCACCCTGGCCAACGATTACAGCGGTTCCATCCTTACAATTGCTGTTGGTGCGCCTTGACGATCTTCCATGGCGGCATAGATGTAACCATCAGGACCTTCGCGGATGTCACGGATACGGCCCATGCCGTAAAGGAGTTCTTCCTCACGGACAACGCTGCGGAAGTCTTCACTCATCTCCAGTCTGGAAATCAGCTGACCCGCGAGCCCGCCCACAAAAATGTCTCCCTGCCACTGCGGAAACTTGTCACCGCTGTAGATCACCAGCCCGGACGCTGCAATTGACGGAACCCAGAAACGCGTGGGTGACTCCATACCTGTCATCGTCTGACGCTCATGTATCGGTGAGCTGGTTCCGTAGTTAACACCATAACCAACAACGGGCCATCCATAGTTGGCACCCGGCTTGACCAGGTTGAGTTCATCGCCGCCCTGTGGGCCATGCTCGGTCATCCACAGGTCACCGGTTTGCGGGTGAATTGCCATCCCCTGCGGACTGCGGTGGCCATAGCTCCATATCTCTGGCAGGGCACCATCTTGACCCACAAACGGATTGTCGTTGGGCACCGTGCCGTCTTCATTCAGGCGCACGATGACACCGGCATGATTGCTGAGATCCTGCGCGGGATGTGCAGCCAGATCACCCGTTGAAGGCGCCTGACGGTCGCCCAGCGAGAGGAACAGATAGCCGTCTGCATCAAACACCAGCTTTCCGCCGTAATGGCTGCGGCCGCTGGCATCAGCAGCAAAAATCTCAGTCACGTCGCTGAGGTTGCCATTCTCAAGACGCGCGCGGATGATGGCCGTTGTTGAATTGTCGCCAACAGGCTTGGCGAAACTCAGATAAATAGTCTGGTTGGTCGCAAAATCCGGATGAGGCAGTACCTCAAACAGGCCGCCCTGACCTTGGTAAAACACCTCAGGTACACCGGAAACAGGTTCAGGCAAGAGGTTGCCATCACGGACGATGCGCAGGCGACCGGGCTTTTCGGTGACCAGCATGTCGCCATTCGGCAGCCAGGCCATCGACCATGGCTGCACCAATCCATCAGCAACAGGAACAACCCGATAGTCATGCTGGGCTGCGGTGTAGGTGCGTTCCTGCGCGCTGACAGCGGTTGCAGCCAGCAATAAACCCGCGCCGGCAAGCATAAAAACAGTACGACGTATCATCACTAACTTCTCCTTTGAAATGTTCACAACAAGCGACTCGTAGTATCGGGTCAAACACATTAAAATGCCGACGACCTGCAAGCGCTATACCTTACTCAAATTTAAACCCGGAGTCACTCTATCATGCGAACACTGCGCTCATTCACAGCACTGCTTTCACTTGCCGCATTTGTCGGCGTATCAGCGCAAGCCGCCACGTGGACACTCTCACCCGGCGAGTCCCGTGTGATCTTCCATTACGCTTACGAAGATGTGCCAGGTCAGGGTGAATTCAGGAATGTGGATGCAACGTTCGACATCGACGCCGCCAACCCTGGTGCCTGTGCCATTAATGTCAGCATCCCCATAGCTGAAATCTACGTCGACACCTCCGAAGTGAAGGAGTACCTGCTGGATGTTGATATGTTTAATGCCGCAGAGTTCCCGACGGCCACCTTCCAGGCCACCCAGTGTCGCCTTGAATCGGGCAGTGCTTTTGTCGCAGATGGACAACTGACTATCCGCGATAAAACGCACCCGATCAGCTTTCCCTTTACCCTGGGTATGGAGATGCAGGACGGTCGTCCGCGCTTTAATCTGACCAGCGAAGTGACGGTCAATCGTCTGGATTTTGAAGTCGGCACAGGTTGGTGGTCAGATACCGTGGCGCTGCCCAACGAGATTCGTATTGAAGTGAATGTGTATTCACAATAAAAACAACACTATGCTCCGCAGTTCACCACAACGAGCGCTTGATCCAGCACATAGCGAGGATCATCATGACGAAGCACAGCTGACTCTGGAGCCACTGGCGGAAATCAAGCACTAGCCTGTCACACCTATAAAACACTGGGAGCCACCATGACCGCAGGCCTGATGCAGACACCTCCACTGCAAATCATCGATATCCTGAAGTTCGCGGCGAGCGCGCATGCACGGCGAGAGATTGTCACGCGCCTCGTAGACGAACCCATGTGGCGATACACGTATGCCGACGCGCTGAAGCGGGCGGGGCAGGCTGCCAACGCGCTGACGCGACTGGGCGTTGCGCAGGGCGACCGGGTATCCAGTCTCGCCTGGAATACGCACCGGCATTTCGAACTGTTTTATGCCGTGCCGGGGATTGGCGCGGTGTTGCACACAGCCAACCCGCGGCTGTACGACGATCAGATTATCTACACCATCAATCACGCCGAAAGCTCGGTACTGCTGTTCGACCGCAACTTCCTTGCCGTGGTCGAGCGCATTGCGCCATACCTGAACACTATCAACACCTATGTGATGTTATCGGACGACACGCGTCTGACGCCCGGCACCGTTGGTGCATTGGGGTATGAGAGCCTGCTCGACAGGGAGAGCGCGGAATTAGCCTGGCCGGTGGTCGAGGAAAATCTGGGCGCGTTTCTGTGCTACACATCGGGCACCACGGGCGATCCGAAGGGCGTACTGTATTCGCATCGCGCGGTCGTGTTGCACGCAATGGCATCGGGGCTGGCGAGTGCGTTCGGGTTTGATGCCTTTGATGTGGTGATGCCCTGCTCTTCGCTGTATCACGCAACAGCGTGGGGCCTGCCGTTTGCGGCGCCGATCAATGGCTGCAAGCTGGTGTTCCCGTGCGACAAGATGGATGGTGCAAGCCTGCAGGAACTCATTGTCAGCGAGGGCGTGACGTTCTCCGGTGGCGTGCCAACAATCTGGACCATGTATCTCGCGCACCTCGAAAAGACCGGTGAGATACCCGGCAGTTTGCAGCGTGTCGTCATCGGCGGATCGGCAGTGCCGCGCGCGATGGCGGAGGGCTTCAAGAAAAAGTACGGTGTTCGTGTGCTGCAGATCTGGGGCATGACCGAGACCTGCCCGCTGGGCGTGATCGCAACGCCAACGCCAGAGCTGGCCGAAGCCGGCGAAGAGGCGATGGACGAAGCCATCTGGACACGGCAGGGCCGCCTGCAGTTTGGCATCGAGCTCAAGATCGTGGACGAAGATGGCCGCGACCTGCCGTGGGACGGCAAGAACTCTGGCGCGCTGCTGGTGCGAGGGCCATGGACCATCCGCCGCTATTTCCGTAAGGACAGTGACGCTACCAACGCAGACGGCTGGTTCGACACCGGCGACATCGCCACGATCGACGCAGCCGGCTTTATGCGCATCACCGACCGCAAGAAGGATGTGATCAAGTCGGGCGGAGAATGGATTTCCTCCATCGACCTGGAAAACGTCGCGGTTGGCTGCCCTGGCGTAAAAATCGCTGCTGTGATCGGCGTACCGCATCCCAAATGGGAAGAGCGGCCTGTGTTGGTGATCGAATGCCATGACGGTGTCGAGCTCACCGAAGATGCGGTGCAAACTTTTCTGGCGCCACACATCGTGAAGTGGTGGACGCCGGACAAGGTGATCTTCGCCAGCGTGCCGCTGACAGCAACGGGCAAGATCGACAAGAAGGTGCTGCGCGGGCGTTATGCTGATATCTGGGGCACCCAACCCCTATGAAGCCTGTCAGCGACGAGAAGACTAGCGCCATCCAACTGCTGACCAACTGCAGCGCACAATCTATTCGTGATGCCCGCGAGCAGATTGTGGCCAGTGGCGCGCTCGGTAAATCCGTCGTTTACGTCCAGTTGCTGGACTACCTGATTAACTGCGCGCTTGAATCCAGGCAACCCAAAGAGTTTGATGTTGCGGTTGATGTGCTTGGCAGAGACAGCTCGTTTGACGTGTCCCGCGATTCCGCGGTGCGCGTCTACATCCATCAACTGCGCAGTCGTCTTGATAAATACTATCAGGGCTGTGACCCCGCGCCGGCCCTGCAGCTGCAAATCCCCAAGGGCCAGTACACAATTATCGCCGTTGACCGCCAGCAGTTGCCGCCGTCAGCTCCTGCCTTTGATTGGCACCGGCGGTGGCTGACCGGCGTGCTGGCTGCCCTTGTTGTTGTGCTTGCGGGGCTGAACCTGCTGCAGTGGTCGCAGCATCAGCCGCCAGCGTTTGCCAGACATCTGGACGCCGCGCTGGATCACGCCATCTGGCAAGCCATCGCGGACGACGACATCCCTATCCTGCTGGTGATGGGTGACTATTATATTTTTGGTGAGCTTGACGAGCGCGGCGCAATCACGCGCATGGTGCGGGATTTTTATATCAACTCCCGCGACGATCTGAATAATCTGTTTATGCAGGATACCGAACTGCAGAACTACTTTCGGGATCTGGACATGACCTACATGCCAGAGGGCAGCGCCAGTGCCTTGATGACGGTGGCGCCACTGGTCAATGCGACAGGCAAACACTATCAGGTCAAGATGATGTCGCGGGTGACAACGGCGGATCTTCGCGATAACCACATTGTTTACATCGGGTACATCAGCGGCCTGGACAAGCTAAACAACTTGTTTTTCACCACTTCAAGCCTGTTACCGGGCAATACTTTCGATGAGATCTACGACCGCGCTACCGGCCAGTTGTACACCAGTACCGCCGGCCTGCCTGAGAGGGGCGAGCC
>CANHAR010000085.1 GCA_947458495.1 Gammaproteobacteria bacterium
CATCTCCTCTGCTTGGGTCGATTGCCCCTTAGGCTGATGCTTTTGTTCTTTACGTTTTTCCTGCTGAGCCTGTTTAAGTTTTTTCGAATCCACCAATCCTGCGCTTAGCAGTTGGTCAGCCAATGATTTTCCCATAACACAATTCCTGTAACTGTCTGTCTGCAGACATAGCCTAGCTGAATCGTCATCGATAGCCTAGCTTCAAGCGCAACACACCCGCGATAGGCAGTGCTAGAATGCAGGCAGTCCACAGAAAAAATCCCGCCAGCGTGGTTGGGTTTGTAACCCCGATTTCGGAGTGTTTGTCAGTATGTCGCCTGCCCCCACGCAGTTGCCAGAAGAAACATCGCCAGAGCTGCAAACGAACGAAACGCCTGCGGTCCCGCCCGCCCGCGTTGCCAGGCGTGCGGTGTGGCTGCGCAAGACATTAAACCTGTCCCAGAAAGAAGCCGTTGCCTCAGCAACCATGACCGCAACCGGCGACAATTTTTTTAACGCGTTTGCGATTTTTCTTCATGCTACCGCTCTGCAAATGGGGTGGCTGACGGCGATACCGCAGTTGTTTGGCGCGTTCTGCCAGTTGTTATCCGCGTGGTTAGGCAACTACCTTCCTCGCAAACCCATGGTGGTGATTGCGGCGGTTACTCAGACAATCGTGGTTGTAGGTCTGGTTGCTCTTGCCATCATTCGTCCGGAAAACAGCGTGCAGTGGTTGATTACGCTGGCGGTGTTTTATTTTGGATGTATCAATTTTATTCAGCCGCAATGGCGCGCGTGGATGGGCAGTCTGGTGCCGCAGCGGCGCCGGGGTGCTTTTTTTGCATCCAGAACACGCCTGACCATGGTTGCTTCACTGGTGGTGTTTGCCGGCGGCGGCGCCTTGCTGAGCCTGAGCGAGCGCGCGGGTGTCGTGTGGTTGGGTTTTGCTGCACTGTTCACCACGGCGGCTATTGGCAGATCAATCTCCAGTCGATTGCTGTTTCTGATGCATGACCCTGATCCGAGGCCGCACCGCGACCGCCGCAAAGGCTTTCTGCAGAGCATGAAACAGTTGTATGGCTCACTGCAGGACAAGACCTTCCGCGACTACAGTTTTTTTGTAGCGGGGATGCAGGGCGTGGTGGCGATTTCTGCGCCGTTTTTTGCAGTTTACATGTTGCGCGACCTGCAGTTCACTTACATGCAATACAGCGTGAATGCGATTGCGTCGATTGTGACGCAATTTATCAGCCTGAGTTTCTGGGGACGTTTTTCAGACCGCTTTGGCAATCGTATTGTGATGCAGTTCTGCTGTATGACTATTCCGATTATCCCGGTGTTGTGGATGATTTCGCCCGATCCAACCTATCTGATACTGGTGCAGGTGATCTCCGGGCTGGTGTGGAGTGCATTCAGTCTGAGCACGGCCAACTATCTGTACGATATCCGTCCCCAGAAGAGCGATTTTGCGGTGTACGCAGCCGTTCAGTCAGCGTTGGGAGCCATCGCTGTTTCTATCGGCGCGGTTTTTGGTGGCTTGATTGCGGCCAGCACGCCCTTTTTGTTTGAGCGACTCGGATTTCTGGATAATTGGCTGTCAAGTCAGTTGTTTGTCGTATTTTTTATGACCGCGATTCTGCGCTTTGCTGTGGCACTATGGTTCCTGCCGCGCGCGAATGATCCAATTGCGCGCCGACGTCCAAAGGTACTGCAGTTGATACTGCGTGTTTCGCGATTTAATGCGATCACGGGTGTCAGTTTCGACTGGTTAAGTGTGACGCGCAAAAACTCACGCTCAAGCTCAAAAGAAGATGCAGATATTGATGACCCCACAGAGATGGATAACGCTGACGCTGCTGAGAACCCCGATGACTCGCGCCCCAAAAAATAGTGCCGGGTGCCGAATTTATGATGACTGGAGAAAAACATGCTGCTGAGACTGAACAATCTGCCGTTGACCACTTCCCGCCGCCCTGCCCTGAGATGCTTGTCAACAACTGCGATGGCTGTGTCGATGATGAGTCTGGCAGCCATCAGCCAAGCCGATGAGGCCAGCCTGCTGGCGATCGGCGTAGCCCCTTCCGCTCAGCGTATTGGCGAGGATATTGCCACGCTTGCAGGATTCGGCACGCGCCATACCTTGTCTGAGACGCAGTCTGATACCCGCGGCATCGGCGCAGCACGGCGCTGGATCAAGTCCGAATTTGATGAGATCTCTGCTGCGTGCGGGGGCTGTCTGGAGGTGATTTACGTCAGTGGCGTGGTCTCCGGGACAGCGCGGATACCCGATGCAACCGAGGTGGTCAATGTGGTGGCTATCCAGCGCGGGACACGCGACAGAAACCGCTTTGTAGTGATGAGTGGCGACATCGATTCACGTGTCAGCGATATCATGAACTCCACCGATGACTCGCCCGGCGCCAATGACAACGCCTCCGGTATGGCAGGCGTCATCGAAACGGCGCGGGTGTTGTCGCAGTACCAGTTTGAGGGTTCAATCATTTACACCGGACTCTCGGGCGAAGAACAGGGGCTCAATGGTGGCGCAATTCTGGCCGCCTACGCGCACGAGCAAGGCTGGGAGATGCAGGCCGTAATCAACAACGACATGATAGGCAATATCCGCGGCATCAATGGTGTTATCAATAACACCACGGCGCGGGTATTTTCAGAAGGCACACGTTATACCGAAACCCCCGAAGAGGCCGGTCAGCGGCGCTCGCAGGGCGGGGAAGTGGATTCCGCATCGCGCAATCTGGCGCGCTATATCGATCAGATGGCCGATCTGTATGTGCCCAATCTGGATGTGATGATGGTGTATCGTCTCGACCGTTTTGGTCGGGGCGGGCATCACCGGCCGTTTAACGAAGCAGGTTTTCCGGCTGTACGCATCATGGAAACCAACGAGAACTATAACTGGCAGCATCAGGACATCCGTGTTGAAGACGGTATTGCTTATGGTGACGTACTGGAACATGTGGACTTTGACTATGCGGCCAAACTGACTGCCCTTAATGCAGTGACCCTGGCCTCGATGGCGTGGGCGCCTGCCCCGCCGCGTAATGTCACTATCAGTGGTCAGGTCAGTCCCAGCACAACTTTGCGCTGGGAGAAGGTAGAAGGTGCCACTGCCTATCGTGTGCACTGGCGATTAACAACAGATGCTCAATGGACCCATTCGCGTCTGGCTGGCGATGTCAGTGAATTCACGCTGGAAAACGTGGTCATCGATAACTACTTCTTTGGTGTATCGAGTGTTTCCGAGCGTGGCATGCAGAGCCCGGTGGTATTCCCGGGCGCTGCAGGGGCGTTCTGAGGCAGACTGCGGTTCAGTCAAAAACCACGTTACGGATCACGGAATAGAAGTCACTGACGCCGCGCACAAAAGCGGCTTCAGGGACGCGTTCATCATTGCCGTGCACACCTGTGTTCTCACCATCATCGGTAATTAAAGGATTAAATCCGTAACTGATAATGCCCAAATCGCGGGTAAAGTGGCTGTCGGTAAACCCGGCGCTGACTGAGGGAATCACCCGCGATCCGGGATGCAATTCGCCGGTAACATTGCGAATGGCTTCGAACAAGCGCGAGTTGGTGGTGGATATCGCAGGCGTAAACGCCATGATGACCTCAACGGTTACACCGGTGTGGGCAATCAGCGCTTCGAGTTCAGCGACAAACTGTTCAGCGGGTTTATCTGGCAATATGCGGCAATCCAGTTCAGCCCACGCTTCCGGCGGAATCACATTGATTTTGCTGGAGCCTTCAAAGCGCGTCATGGAGCAGGTATCTCTGGTCAGCGCATTGTGACCTGGCCGCTGTTCGTGCAGGCGTTGCAGAAATTGCGGATCCTGAACCGCGCGCCCCATATCTGCATACGCCGTTGCCCATTCATCATTCATGGTTTCTGACAGCCCTACAAAATACTCATCAACGGGTGGAATGATGCGCGGTGGGAACGGATTCTCCAGCAATGTGTTCAAGGCTTGCACGATGCGGGTGACTGAGCTGGTAGTGCGTGGTGAAGAGCCGTGTCCAGGCACATCAATCGCCTTTAAATGCAGCCAGACCGGGACCTTTTGAGTGACTTCCACACCAAACGCAATATCGCCCGCGCTGCTGCGGCTGCCGCCACCGCCCTCATTAAGCAGAATTCCGATGTCTTCAAAAATTTCGGGCCGGTTATCAATCAACCAACCCACGCCAAACTCACCGCCCGCTTCTTCGTCCGCGGTAGCGAGGAAAACCACGTCACGGTTAAGTGCCTGGCCAGAGGTATGCAGATTCAGAAAAGCAACCAGCTGTGCAATTCCCAGTCCCTTCATGTCGCGAGTGCCGCGGCCATACAGGTAACCATCCTTTAACTCACCAGACAACGGATCAAAGGTCCAGTACTCGCGATCGGCCGGCACCACGTCGGTGTGTTGCAGCAGGATCAGTCCGGGCTCATCTCCGCCCTCCAGGCGTGCCCAGATATTGCCACGACCGGGAGCGCTTTCAGCCGTCTCGTACGGGATACCGTAACTGTCAAATATGCGCGCATAAAACTCCACGGCACGGAACTCATTGCCGGGCGGGTTAATGGTGTCAATGCGCACAAATTCCTGTAACCAGGCAACGGCGTTGTCGTCGGCGGGCGTTGATTGCGCATAGGCTGCAGGCAGCAGTACAGAGAGCGTAAGCGCGGCGACTGATTTCATCATCAGTCTTTGTGTTGAAAGGACGGATCTGATTACCTTGTTATTGATCTTCAACATAGTCTCCGGTTGGGGGTATTGTTAGTATGTTTTTGGCAATATGGATGCCACACAATGCCACGAGGACTTGATCATGACATCAGCAACAATAAAGCTCCAGATCGGAAATGCGCTGCCCCCGGGAAATCCGTCGGAAAGTGCCAGAGTTATCAGTCTGTGGAAAACCATCCATCACTTTTTCTCAGACACGGAATTCACTGCCATGGCGGGTATCAACGCCACAAGCTGCCGTTATCACCTCAGTCTGGATGCCTCTGCACTGCTGGCGCTGATGGAGCATGCGGTCGCTGTTGCGGACAGTTTTGATGCGTATGCCTCCAAACAGGGCGCTGACAGTTCATTGCCAATAAGTGCGGCGCTGACCATAGTAATCAAGCGCACAGATCAAGCGCTGACTGAACTGGAGTCCTACCAAATCGCCAGTGTGTTTATCCAGCAACTGGTATTGGCCTGTGATATCTGCCTGCCGGGTTCAATCCAGATTCTCGACAGCCGCTATCAGGGTAGCGGCGCTCACCGATATGAGGCGCAGACTTTCGATAGCAAAATTCTGTACGGCGCGATGAAAGCAGCGAGTCATAACGAGTGGCCTGAGTTGCCTGTGCAATCCTTTGAAAAGGTCTGGGACTGGCTGACGTTGTGTGAAACAAGTTGCACAGATACTGCTTTAAATAATGTTAACAAGGTATTGTTTACATTGCTTAAAGTGGCAGAGCAGCGCCATGAATACAGCGCCCGTACCGTGCTGTTGGTGATTTATCAGCTTGAGGTGTTGCTGGACTGTCGTCAGGCCGGCAATCATGAACTCCTTCATGCCAGAGCACGCAGTGTGCTGGGTGCCATTCCCGAGCAATCCGACTGTTTGCGAGAGTTACTGGAGGTGCGTCATAACCTGTTCCTGGCCAGTCAGCCGGTGCATCGGCCGCCATTGATCTGCAATCATACTGCCGACGCCTTGCGCGGGCAGATTGGCCAACACAATAGCGCCGTTGAATCCGGAACTGCCATGGTGCTCGCCTTGTTGCATGATCTGATCCGTCATCAGTCGCAGTCTTACACATTCAGTGAGAACTGGAGTCGTGCTTGAGGGGATATTCCCGCATTGAATTTTTGTGTGATCAGCTGAAGGATTTGTTGATATGACTGCTATTGCGACGTTAACCATGAGTCCGGCCGTTGATCTGTTTGCCAGCACTGATCAGTTTTACTACGACAGCAAAACGCGCTGCGAGATTCTTCATCGTGCACCGGGCGGCGGTGGCATCAACGTTGCTCGTAACCTGCGCCGTCTCGGGCTGGATGTACTGGCTGTGTTTCCTGCCGGCGGTCATCACGGTGACTTGCTGGAACAGTTACTGGCGGATGATGGTCTGCCCTTTAATCGTGTTGGTATCGAGAATGAAACCACGCAGAATATCGCCCTGCGTGAGGCCAGTTTGGGCAAGTCTGTGCACCTGGTGTTTCCCGGCGCTGTGCTTCAGGCCCGTGAATGGCGAGCATGCCTGGATGCCATTCACGCCATCTTTCCCGCGCCACAGATGCTGGTGATCAGCGGCAGCCTGCCAGCCCCCATACCTGCGACGTTTTTTGCTGATGTTATACATGCCTGCCATCAACGCAGCATTCGTGTGGTGCTTGATACGTCAGGTGCAGCGCTGCGCCACGCGTTGGAGGCGGGTGTGTACTTTGTGAAACTCAATCGTGAAGACTTCGCCGCACTGGGGTATGCCGGCCCAGATACCCCTCATGATCGCCTTATTGCCATGAAAAAAATGGTTGATGATGGCTGGGCTGAACATCTGGTGCTGACACTTGGACCTCACGGAGCCTTATTAGCCAGTCGCTCGGGTGAATTGATGCACATCACCCCTCCCCCGGTTACCGTAGTCAGTCATGCCGGCGCTGGTGACAGTTTTGTCTCAGTCATGACCTGTAAGTTGTATCAAGGGACAGGCGTGGCAGAAGCCTTTGCTTATGGTGTTGCTGCAGCAGCGGCAGCCATCAGCACGCCCGGCAATCAATTGGAGGATTTTGACTGGCTGGCGCAGGTCTACGCCGGTGTGACCCGCAAGATCTGAGTATCAGTTCGGTAGGTGTAGGCTCGGGCCACACAACAAAACAGACAATACCCGCATAAGACGTGATGACAAAGGCATCGACAGAAAAGAGGCTCTGTGGTAGCGTCCGAACTGGAAGTAATGTTCCATCGCCCCTGGGCTTGTGGACTGCAGCTTGCTTCAGACATCCGTTAATGTAAGTAGCATCGTAAGTAACATCGGTTACGGGAAATCACTCACAATTTTCTGACTGTGTAGCCAAAAAAATAATTAGAATGGAGCAAAATAAGATGTTCAATTTACCTTTCAAGCGCAGGCTGTTGTGCACGTCTGTCTGCATCGCTCTCCTCCCACTCGCTAACACCGGTTTTGCCCAGCAAGACGAAGAAACGGTTGAGGAAATCATTGTCACTGGTTCCTTTATCCGTCGTAGCGAAGGATTTACCCAGGCCTCTGCGGTCACTCAGTTGAATGCGGCTGACCTGGCCGATGAAGGCACCATGAATCTGGGTGAAGTTATTCAGAACCTGACATTTGTGGGTGGTCCTTCGTCATCAATCACCAACACTATTCAAGGAACTTCATCGCGTTCTACCAACATTGACCTTCGTGGTCTCGGCCCTCGCTCAACGCTGGTGCTGGTAGACGGCAAACGGATTGCTGAAGCTAACGTAAACCTGTTACTGCCCACCATTGCCATTTCCCGTATTGATATCGTTGCTGATGGTGCTGCGGCACTGTACGGCAGTGAAGCCGTGGCCGGTGTGGTGAATTTTGTGCCGTTTACATCGTACGATGGCCTCAAGCTTGAGGCTTATTCAGAGCAGGATTCAGACAGAACCTTTGAAGATCACTCCATGCAGGCACTGTGGGGTGGCGCGGTTGGCGACCTCGATGTTGTGCTGGCCGGCCAGTTCAAAACCAACACGCGACTCGGTTGGGATGAACGCCCCGAGTTGGCGCAGGCGGGCATGAACTACTCGTCGAATGCACCGGGCAACTATGTGGTACCAAACCGCAATGCCGCAGGTCAATACACCGGCACTCGAACAAACCGCCCAGACCCCAATTGTGCGCCGGCGGCAGATCGTGATTCTTACGTCAAGGGTGAAAACAACAACCCGTTTGGCATGTTGGTTGGCAGCACTGCGACAGGTACCTGCTTTTTTGATTTTGGTGATACCCGCAGCTACCGTGATCCGCTGGACAACAACTCGCTGTTTGCCAATGCAACCTGGGATGTCAGTGATGATTTGACGCTGAATTTGCAGGGTTTCACCTCGCGCTTGTACCAGACTTCCTATACCTCCACGTCTAACCCGGGTAACTCCCGTATCGGCGAACTGCCGGTAGTGCGTGGTGAAATCCCCGGCAACCCTTTCCGGGCGGTAAACTCCACAGGGCAGCCGCTGTTTGGTATTGATGCCAATGGTGACGGGCTGCCAGATCGTGGCACCACCGACCTGAACGCCGACGGTCTGCCTGACTATATCGTCACAGGGATTGCTGCCAATGGTGTGCCGCTGTTTGAAGATGTGCGCCCGCGTACACTGCGACCCATCAATAAAACGCACACGATGGTCAATGGGTTTACACCAGACGGTGACAACATCTCCGGCAGTGTTGACCGCAACAGCCGTTACAGTTTACAAGCCAACTTTAAAGTACCGGTACTTGAAGGTTGGGAAGGTTTTGCGGCCTACAGCTACAGCCACCGCAAAATCGGATCCATGGCGACCCAAGAGTATGACATCGAAGCCATGAAACAGGGCTTGCGTTGTGACCCGATCAGGGATCGTGCTGCCTGTTATAACCCGTTCTTTGTGACGGATCAGAAGAACCAGACCTCACCACAAGTGCTTGAGGCTATTGCCGCTCGCAGACGTTCATTTTCAGAGAATGACCTGAGTGTGATCGACGTTGTTATCAACGGTGAGTTAGGTTTTGACCTGCCCGGTGGTACGGTCGGCGCAGCGATAGGCTTCCAGCGCCGCGCAGACAGCTACGACAATACGCCATCAGAGACCGCCATTCGTGGTGCCACCTGGATTGGCAGTCCTATACGCGAATCGGTAACCAGCGGCAGCCGGGAAGTTGATTCGCTGTTTGCTGAATTTGCACTGCCTATTCTGGATAATCTGGAAGTGGAAGCGGCAGTACGTGTTGAGGATTTCAGCACCGGTCAACGTTCCACTGATCCAAAAATCGGCTTCACCTGGGCAACCACTGACTGGATGAGTATACGCGGAACCACAGGTGATGCGTTTATTGCACCTAGCCTGCAACAGTTGCTGAACCCGGTCAGCTGTGCGCTGTCAACGGTCAGCGACCGTTTCTCGGCGTTCTCGGCGTTCACAACATTCTGTGCTGGTGGTAACCCCGCCCTGCAGAATGAGACCTCTACTTCTAATCAGTTAGGTGCGGATTTTGCTTTTGGGGATCTCACCTTCTCGCTGACCTGGAATGAAACTGATTTCACCAACCGTATTGTTGGCATTGGTGGTCAGCAGATCATGAACGCCGATTTTGCGGCCTTCCAGAAGTGGTCAGGCTTCACCGGTAGTGGTGTGGGTGCTGCTAACCGTCCTAGCACAGCGCAGTTACAGGCCTGGCTGGCCAGTGGCCTGTCTAATCCGGACATCATCCGCGACCGAAGTGACTTGGGCACCATTTTGCAGGTGAATTCACCGGGCAGCGTGAATGCTCAATCGGTGAAGGTCACCGCGTGGGATGTCCAGGCTAACTATAACTACAGTCTGAATAACTGGGGTGATCTGCGCTTTAACCTACAGGCTACCAACATGAACGAGTTCGTGTTTGCAGACAGCACCACTGCAGTGCCTAGAGATGCTGTTGGCAGTACCAATTTGCAAACGGGCACCGCTCCAGCGATACCTGAGTGGAAGGCAAACCTGCGAATCGGCTGGGTAATGGGGCAACATGCTGTAACTGGCACGGCGCGTTATGTGGGGGCTGTTGATTATGATGGTACCCTTTACCCCATCATTGATTCGTTTGCCAATACCAACCGTATTCCCACCGGCAACTTGACTGAGATTCGCGCATGGACGGATTTTGACCTGTCCTACACTTACAGGGGTCTTGAGCTGTTAGACGGTGAGGTTGGTTTCACCTTGGGTGCCCGAAACCTGTTTGACCGTCAGGCTCAGTGGACAGATGACTTCGCCGGTGTGATGGGTGAACTGCAGGATCCGATGGGTCGCTCCATCTACGCGCGTATGGTTTATGATTTCTAAAGCGCCGTAAGCAGTCTGCTCCAAAAAAAAGGGCTCCGTGAGGGGCCCTTTTTTTATTCCATATCCGGCGTGGTGCATTGGGCCGGCATCTGACCAACCACATTACCCCCGTGGCACAGCCAGCACATTAAAGCTGATACTGATCCTGTCACGCCCGCTCTGATTTTCATCCACGCCGTGTTCCAGCCATCCGGGGAACACATACATGCGCCCTTCTTCGGGCCGCATACGTAACTCACTGGCAGTGAAGTCAGTGGGTCTTTCAATCGGGCAGGTCAGCATACGCGAGGCAACTCTGGGGTCGCGGAAATAGATGCTGCCACAATCAGGTGCGTCGAGGCTGACGTAATAAACCCCG
>CANHAR010000086.1 GCA_947458495.1 Gammaproteobacteria bacterium
GATTGTGGTGGCGTCTTTCACAATTAACACCGCCGCGCTGGTGTCGTAACTGATCTTCCGGGTGGCGTCTCGCAAGGCAATTTTTTCAAGACGAGGGTTCAATAACTCAACGATATCGGTGCCCGCGCCCAGTATCAGTACATCGCGATTTGCTGACTCCAGCAGGCTGATCAACCTGTCAAGATAGTAGTCGCGCAACCAACTGCTGCCGAAGCTGGCGTGATACAAACCGCTTTGACGATTGATACAGCCTGCCATTGATAAAAATAGCGGCGTGTGCGCGGGCAAAAGCCCGTGAGTCAGCGCGGCGATATCAAGGTCTGCGTCAGGGTCTTTATCAAGGCCTGCGTTAATGTCTGTGTCACGATCCGTGGCATGATCTGTCATGGTGTCAAGTTTCCTCAATGATGGGCGTACCATCTTCATCAAAACGCATATTCTCGGGCACCACAGGCCGCGGTCGCTGCAGCGGCTGTCCCAGCGCCAATGCCGTACCCATGTTGAAGATGTACGCAATGACCTCAGCTACGGTGTGGTACAGGCCCTCGGGAATCATATCGTCCAGCTTGGTGCTGAAATACAACGCACGTGCCAACTCAGGTGCTTCAAAGATCGGCACCTGATGCTGCTGTGCCCGTTCGCGGATACGAGCGGCGGTCAGGTCCACGCCCTTGGCGACCACACGTGGCGCTTCACTGCTGCCTGGGGTGTAAGACAAAGCAACCGCAAAGTGTGTGGGGTTAGTGATGACCACATCGGCATGCTCGATGGCGGCCATCATACGATTCATGGCGATTTCACGCTGACGTTGCCGCAGGCGCGCCTTCACTTCAGGCTGGCCTTCACTTTCTTTCATTTCATCCTTGATATCCTGCATGCTCATCTTCAATTTTTGGGTATGTTGAAAATACTGCCAGGGCATGTCCACCAATGCGATCAGAAACAAGGAAGCCGTGATCAGCAGCGTTGCGGTGAGCAGTATGCTGCCTGCCGAATTCATCGCCTGCTGCACCGGCAACACACTGAGCGCACCCAGTGCATTGACGTAGAAATACAAAACCAGACCCGTCACCACGCTGATCAACGCGGTTTTTAAAATATTTTTGACCAATTCAAACAAGGCATGACTGCCAAACATGCGTTTTAAACCGTTGAGCGGATTCATGCGCGACAGTTTGGGCTGTGCCGCTTTCATGCTGAAACCGATGCCACCAAACAAACTGGTCCCCACAATCACGCCCAATAGCAACAACGAACAGACAAGCCCCACCAAGGGCAGCACAATGCCCACGGAGCCGGCGATTTTATCCACCATTATTCCGGAGTCGCGGATCACCGCGGCGTCGAGGGTAAAATTGTACTGATACAGGCGTTTGAAGGTTTCAATGGCAGCGCTTGAAATCATCACCAACAAGGCGGCAAACCCGAATAAAGTGACCGCCACTGAAAAGTCCTGCGACCGCAGAACCTGCCCCTCGTCGCTGGCTTTTTCCAGGCGTTTTTCGGTGGGTTCTTCGGTCTTGCTTTGACTGTCATCCGATCCTTCTGCCACGGTGTCAGACCCCCGGTAACAATTGCAATGTTGCTAATGCCTGTGTCCACAGCCTTTGTATGGCATACACCATGGCGGTGATATTCACATTAAACGCCAGCAAACCCACCAGCAGAATGGCGGGGAAACCCACAGCGATAATGTTCAGCGCAGGGGCAGAACGTGTCATTACCCCCAGCGCGATGTTCAGCAGCAAGAGCGACACCATCATCGACAGCGCCAGATTCATGGCGCCCAGAAAAATAAACGGAAACCACCCAAACATGATCGACAGCCAGTCCGCAAACGGTGGCAGCGAGCCGATCGGGATGCTGTCAAAACTCTGAAACAATAGTTGAATGACCACCAGATGGCCACCCAGGGTGAGGAAAATGAAGGTGGACAAAATCACCATAAACTGTGAGATCAGCGGCACGTTGCCGAGATTCGGGTCCACCATACTGGCAAAACCCAGACCCATGGCATTGGAGATCGCCTCACCCCCCACCACAATGGCGGCATTCACAATCTGCAACAAAAAGCCCATGCACGCACCAATAAACACTTGCGTTGCAATCTGCCAGAGCCCATCGGCGCTCAGAGGATCAATGGTCGGAATGGTCTGGTTGTCATAGATAAAGAATGTCAGCACCACCGCGACGATCAGGCGGATTCTGAGATTGATGACATCCATGGAGAACAGAGGTGCGGTGATCATAAACGCAGAGATACGAATCATCGGCCACAAAAACAGCGTGAGCATGGCCACCAATTCATCTATGCCGTCTATTTCGGTCACTGCAACATTACCGGAATCAGTAGAAATATCCGTTCGATATAATCGATAAACAGGGTTATCTGCCAGTTGCCGATCAACAGCAGTGCCACCACGATAAAAATGAGTTTGGGTACAAAACTCAAGGTCATCTCCTGGATGGACGTTGCTGCCTGCACAATACCAATCACCACACCCGCCAGCAGAATACCCGCCAACAAAGGCCCTGCCAGCAGAACGGAAATCCAAAGTGCCTCACGTCCCATAACTATGACATCGCTGATCGTCATCTAAACCCCCATAAAACTGGCGGTCAGCGATTGCATGACCAGAAGCCAACCATCGGCCAATACAAACAGCATCAGTTTAAACGGCATGGATATCATCATCGGTGACAGCATCATCATACCCATCGACATCAACACACTGGCCACTACCAGATCGATGATCACAAACGGAATGTAGATCATAAACCCGATGGTAAATGCAGTCTTCAGTTCAGATGTCATAAAGGCTGGAATCAGCACCGACAACGGCACTTCCTCGTAAGGGGTTGCCATATCCACCGCCGCGATATCCATAAACGCGCTCATGTCTTCTTCGCGGGTTTGCAAAATCATAAACTCGCGCATGGGAATGATGGCCGCATCAAAGGCATCGTTTGCGCTGATATCAGTGTTGATGTAGGGAATGATGGCATTGTCATACACCTGCTGAAAAACCGGCGCCATAATAAACAAGGTGAGAAACAAAGCGATGCCCACCAGCACCTGATTCGGAGGCGTCTGCGCGGTACCAATGGCTTGTCGCAGCAGAGACAGCACAATAATGATGCGTACAAACGACGTCATCATGATCAGCAGTGACGGGATCAGTGTCAGTACCGACATCAGCAGCAGCACCTGCAGCGTCAGACTGTACTCTGCATCACCCTCCGCCGTGTCGGTCACACTAAACACCGGCAATCCGCTTTGCGCCCACACCTGCGAGGCCGGCAGCAGAACACCCACCGCCAGCAGTATCAGCAGCAGCAATTTCAACATTCGACTTGCTGAACTGTCACTCCGTCCAGGACTCAATAACCGTTGTTCTTTCATGAGAGATTGCCAGCAAGATGGTTTTATTTCGGGCCTTGACCAGCATCAGACGCTGGCGATATCCCACGGTAATCTGCGATTCAATACTGAGATCGCCGGTGCCACGATACAAAAATTTGTTCTTATATTTGTTGAGCGCATAAAAAAAACCAGCCATCAACATGGCGACAAGCAGTACTGCAAACAGTGACTCGATGCCGGGTGACTCCATAACAAAAAATTTCCGCTGTTGTGAATAAATGTTTCAGATGTTTTTAATGCGCTCAGCGGCAGGAATCACCTGTGTCAGCCGAACACCGTATCTTTCGTTGACCAGCACAACCTCGCCCTGCGCGACCAAGGTGTTGTTCACCAACAGGTCGAGTGGTTCACCGGCAAGGCGATCCAATTCCACAACAGAGCCTTGGGTGAGGCGCATGAGGTCCTTGATTTTCAGCGAGGTTCTGCCCACTTCCACTGAAATGGTGATAGCAATGTTATTCAGGACATCAGAATTGATGCTGGAGCGGTTAAATGCATCGCTGCCACCGGTGAGCAGATTCGCGCTTGCACCGCCCAGTAATACATCATCTTTCTTTTGATCATCAGTCATAGTGGTCTCACAGATTAGAGTTAGGTATCTGAACAAATTTTTTGATCTGGATGGCGGCATTGTTTCCAAGACTGCCTACCTCAGCCGTGAAGACCCGCGCGCCGGATATTTCAACTGATGCAAATTCAGGTTTATTAAAGTAGAGGATGTCACCAACCGCCATTTGCTGGAGGTCCTTCAAGGTTGACTGTATCTGTGAAAGATTGACGACCAATTCAAGTTTTGCGTGGCCACAAGCGTCGCGCATTTCATCGCGCCATTGGTTAGCTTTGGCGTCATTGTCCTCGGATGTCTGGATGCGGCTGCGCAGCAGATCCCTGATTGGTTTTAAGGAAATGAACGGTGTCACCACGCTGATGGTACCGACTGTATTGGCGTCCAGCGCCAGCACAAACCGGCTGACAATCACCAGGTCGTTGTCATCAGCGATCTGCGCAAACTGCGGATTGATCTCAGATGCCGTTTCAACAAAGTCCAGTGAAATAATCGGTGACCATGCCTCTTTAAGCGACCCAAAAATAATATTCAGCATGATACGAATGATGGATGTTTCGGTAGGCGTAAACATCCTGCCCGAATGCAAAGGTGTATTACCCTTGCCCATGCCGCCAAAAAAATTATCCAGCGATGAAAAAATTACAACTGGATCAATGACGATCAGCGAGTAGCCGCGAAGTGGTTCAAACTTGACAGTATTCACCGACAGCGGAGCCTGCAGGGTTGACAGAAACACCCCGTACTTTTCAATTCTTACCCGCTCGATACTGATCTTGGGGGTGGTACGCAGAACATCCATCAGCCCCACACGCAGTTGCCGGGTAAACCGCTCATTGATCATGTCGATTGCTGACTCATTAAAGCCCAGCGATGTGTCCTCGGTCGCAAGGTCATGCAGCACAACCTGCAGGCTGTCATCGTCTTGGCCACTGCTTTCTTGCAGGGCCATGAGTTCTTCAGGGCTTAATTTTCCGCTTGTGTAATTCATATCTTACCTGGCTACCGTCGAAGAGTTTGTCGAACTACTGAATCAGGAATTCTGTGAAGTAAACTGATTCCACTCCACCAAAATCTTCAAATTGTTCAAGTACAGAATTGATGCTGATTCGCATCTCTTCACCGATCTCTAGCCTGAAGTTCTCGCGGGTCAGATTTTCTTCTGGAGTATTGGCCAGCACGGTCAACAAGGCCGAACGGATCGCCAGCTCATGCTTCACAATGTTATCCACCACCATCTGGTCATAGTGCGTCATTATTGCAACGGTCACTTGCATCACGCGGCGCGATCCGCTCAGGTTGGCGGTCAGCGGTCTTTGCATCTCGTAATATAGGGTTGCCAGACGTGACGGTGACGGGGTCACCATTAACTGCGGCGCCACCGGTTCTGTTGCAGCGGGGTCACCCGTCTCACCCGCGGCCTCGGACACAGCACCCGGATTCTCGAGTTCCGCCAGCTCTGCTTCAAGGGCATCATCAGATGAGCCGCCGGTTAACATCAAGGTTGCGAACACGGCACCGACCGCAACAATCAAAATGACCAGAATGCCGATAATGATCGGAATGATGGGCAGTTTCTTTTTGACGTCGTCACTGCTACTGCTTTTGTCGTCAGCCATTTTCTCTCTCCATTACCCTGTTAGACGTAGGTATCCAGCGCCCCGGTATCCGAGGCGCTTTTTGCATTGTTAGCAGCATCACTGCTTTCTGAATTCAAGCCTGTTGTCTGCGCATTGTGTCGATTACCGTTGGACGCAGACGAATCGCGCGACTGCTGTGCATCAGGGCCGCTGCGATCCCTTTGAATATTTAATTCAATCGTTCCACTTTGACTGAGTGCATCGCGCAGTGCCTGGCTGTTGTCTTTAAGCATACGAACCACTTCGTCGCTCTGCGCAAGCAGATTCACGGTGACCGTCTGGTTATCATCAATGATTTCCGCTTGGATGCTACCCATGTTTTCCGGGTACAACATGACACGCAGACTGGTTTGTCCGGCAACACTGCGATCCAGTAAGGTGCTTTGAATCACTGACCCGAATTGTTTGCCGAGGTCGTCAACATGCATCCAGCGATCTGGTGCTCGGTTGACGTTCGCCGCGGCCTGAGTCGGCAGCGCGACAGGATTCAAAGTCATCTGCTGGCCTTGTGAGGAAACCATCGCGCCACTGGATTCTGGCAGTGACGAAGGGACCATGGCCGCGCTGTCCAGCATATTTAGCACGGGCAGTCCCGGCTGAGTCATTTTTAAAGGCACACCGGCCATTGCCATGGCTTTGCCGGTATTGCTCAGCCACGACTCTGTCATCAGACGTCGCTCAACGGACTCAATCATGTCAGCACGACCCACTGGCTCGGTTGCCATAACCGGTCGTGTTACCTTCGAGACTTGCAAACCAGACGCTCCGGTTTGCAGTGGTGCCTTGACCTTAGACAGCGCGCCTGCCAGCGAGCTCATCCTTGCGGGATTTGCAAGCCATGCTTCGGTGCTTTGACGACGCTCCATGGCGTTGGTTAGTTGCTCCGGTGCCGCTGGTGTGGCCTGTGCCGCTGGTTGTTCAGGATTTGTTACCGGCCCCTGCGGTATCACAGTGACCTGCGCTGTGGGCGTAGCTTGTACGGTTGGTGTGACCAGTGCCGCTGGTGTGATTTCTACCGTTGGCGTGGCTTGTGCCGCTGGTGTGGCTTGTACGGTTGGTGTCACTTGTACGGTTGGTGTCACTTGTACGGTTGGTGTGGCTTGTGCCGCTGGTGTGGCTTGTACCACTGGTGTGGCTTGTACCACTGGTGTGGCTTGTACCGTTGTTGTGGCTTGTACCGTTGGTGTGGCTTGTACCGATGGTGTGACTTGTACCGTTGGTGCGGTCTGGGTCGCTGTTGATTGCAACGCCTGAGCGGCGCTTGTTATCTGCGGCGCTGGTGGCATCTGCGTGACTATCGCTGCGCGTCCAGGCTGCGGCGCTTGTCCCGCACTTAAAGGCTGCGGCACCTGGACTGCCTGTTCAAACTGAGTGGCCTGTGGTGCCTCTTCAAACTCGAGGACTTGTGGTGTTTGTTCAAACTTGGGCGCTTGTGGTGCCTGACGCGATTGCAGCGCCTGCGCGGCGCTTGTTATCTGCGGCGCCGGTGCGGCACTTAAAGACAGCGGCGCTTGTGCCGGACGTAAAAGTTGCGGCACCTGGACTGCCTGTTCAAACTCAATGACTTGTGGTGCTTGTCCAAACTTGGGCGCTTGTGCCGCAGGACTTTGTGCGGAACTTGCCAGCGCGGCATGAGTTCCCAAGTATTTGCCCGCCGCTCCCAGCCACTCCTCGGTGGACTGACGCCGCGATGCAAATGGCTGCTCACCAAATGACTGCTCACCAATTGGCTGCTCACCAATTGGCAGCTCAGTGGCCATCAACGGCGACGAATTCAGGGCCGCAGACTGGCTTACCGTGGCCTGCGCAGAGGTACCCGGAGTGGCACCTGTTACGTCAACAGCCGCCAAGTCAGCGGATGCGGTGAACGGGTCGCTGAGCGCAACGTGCGAGGTGATCACGGAGCGCCCGTTTAGTAACTGCAAGGTTCTGAATGCGGGGACAGCCTCATTTGCCGTGGATTGCGCAAGCGACATGACCCCCGGGTCGGTCACCAGGAACGCCTCACTCGAATCTGGCACGATCATGCCACTTTTGTTCAAAGTGGCAATCGTTGCGGCAAGCTGCGGGTCGTCGATCTGCTGCAGAGCGGCCTCGAAATACGTTTCAAATGGCGAGGCGTCGCTGCCCTCGCGCAGAACCTGATTGCTCACAACGTCTGCAACAGAGATCTTGCTAAGGATGGCAGCGATGTTGAATTCCGGCTGAATCTTCATTATTGCGTTTAAATTCCTGTTAACTGTCGAACGGGTCGCTGGGTGTTATTCACTACTCCAACAACGCTAAGCAAAAAACAAGCCAAGCCTGAAACTAGAATCCACGGCGCTGAAAATTGAACTGCAGCGTTCCGGATTCGTCGTCGCGCCGACGCTCAGCCTGATGCTCCTGCGCCTGCTGTCGCTCCTCGGTCAGTACGCGCATTTTGTCAAACTTCCTGATTTCACCATGATGCGCTGCAATTGTGTGTTTGATTTCGCGTATTTTTACAGAGAGCAACTGCGCCTCGACGCCGAGCTTTTCGCGCATGCCAAAAAGCTGCAATTGATACGTTGACCGTTGCATGGGCGAACCGGCTGCACTGTCTGAATACTCTGAGACCAAATCCTCAATGTAGGCCATACGATCACACAGATGCTGATACTGCTTCTGGATAACATCCAACTGCCTGCTTGCCGCACTGGCTCTGTTTTCTTCCTTGCCTATCAACGCTTCCCATACCTTTGTCTTCATCATCAATCTCCAAGAATCTGATTCAACATCAGCCACGATTCTCGTAATGAGAAACTTTCACCTGATTGCTGCTGCAAAAATGCCACTAACTTCGGATGGTGACGAATGGCTTCGTCCAATTCCGGATTAGTACTCTGGGCGTACGCCCCAACCTGAATAAAATCCTCTTTTTCCTGATAAACCGCCCAGAGTCTTCGCAAACGCTGCGCCAACAAGGCGCGTTTGGGATCCAGCAGGCTGTTGGCAAGTCGTGAGATCGAACCAATCAGATCAATCGCCGGATAATGCGCGGCATCCGCCAGTGAGCGGCTCAGCATGACCTGGCCATCCAGCGATGCGCGGCAGATGTCAACAATGGGGTCGTTACGGTCATCGCCTTCAGCGAGCACCGTGTAGAAACTGGTGATGGAACCATGGCCATCACGCCCCACGCCCGGCCTCTCAATCAGATTGGGGAAAAGACTGAAGACGGAGGGTGGATAACCTTTGGACGTCGGCGGCTCACCCATGGCAAGACCGATCTCTCGCTGCGCGTGCGCAACACGGGTCATACTGTCCAGCAACAGCAGAACATGACGCCCCTGATCCCGGAAATATTCACTCACCAGATGCGCCAGCTTGGCTGCTTTGATTCGCGCCACCGGCGAAGAGTTCGCAGGCGCGGCAATCACAACGGAGTGCGCGAGCCCCTCTTCTCCCAGCGTATTCTGCACAAAGTCCTGCACTTCCCGGCCGCGCTCACCGATCATGCCAATCACTACAACATCGGCAGCGGTGTTACGGGTGAGCATTCCTAACAAGACACTTTTTCCGACACCGGATCCGGCAATCAGGCCAATGCGCTGGCCTCGGCCGATCGTCAGTGCGGTGTTGATGGCTTTGACACCGGTATCCAGAATGGTATTGATTTCTCCGCGTTCCATGGGATTCAGCACCACACCTTCCAGATTGGCGCGCTGTTGGTAAGCGATAGGGCCTTTTCTATCCAGGGGATTTCCAAACCCGTCGACTACTCTGCCGATCAGCGCATCACCGAGTTGCCCCTGAGACTGACCCGACACCATGCGAACCCTGTCACCGGGGCTGAGACCCTCAATGCCTGCGTAGGACATGAGGATTAATTTTTTGTCAAAAAAGCCAATAACTTCCGCATCCACGGACTTCTGAAGCGCGGGGGAGTCAATCGCACACTGCGCCCCGATGGGCGCATACAAACCTTCCACTTCGATGGTTGTGCCGGTCACCTTGGATAAACGGCCCGACGCTTGTATCGGCGGCAGCGCGCTGTGCTGCAAACAACGCGACACCATGGCGAGTGCCGGTATGCGGGAGTCTTGCAGTTCTGTGGCATGCGTCCTCATCAATCAGCGTCCTGCAGCATTGTGCCTTCCAGAACAACATGCTGACCCGGGCTGTCACCCAGTAATGTGGCTCGCATTTGTGCAGCAATCTGTTCGAGTTTTGTGCCGATCAACTCCGATATCCGGGTTGCTCCCATCTCCACCTCAACATCACCTGGCTGCAAGCGGTCCTCCGGTGTAAATGTCACGGACTCATGCCCTGGCAGCAATCGGGCGTGTTGAATCTCAAAGTCAACGCGGCTCAGCCGCACTGTAATCTGATCGTTGCCATGTCGCCTGATCTCGTCAAGGCACCTGTCCACAAGGGCATTATGCCACTCGGGATTGACGGCTATTTCTGCGCGCAAAACCTGGGTTGCGATGAACAGCGACATATCACTCACCGCCTGTTTCCAGGCTGAAAAATCCACTCGTTCGGCGGAAATACTGTCAATCAGCTCGCTAAATCGCTGCTCGTTATCCTCGGCGTTCTGCGCAAACTCTGCACGCGCCTGACGTTTGCCTTGCTCAAACGCAGCCGTTCTGATCTGTTCAAGATCACCGGCAGTCATCAGCACACCCTCTGCTGCTGATGCGCCAGAATTTTTCTGCTCAGCGCCGCCAGCACGCTCATCTGTGCTGTTTGCCGCATCCATCATCGAACCGCTTGCACGCTCATCCACAAACGGCCTGGC
>CANHAR010000087.1 GCA_947458495.1 Gammaproteobacteria bacterium
CGGGCTTCTGCCTCATTGGCGTTGACCGGGAAGGTCTCATAATTGCGTCCCGCCGGGTGCGACACGTGATACACACAACCCCCCACAGAGCGCTGATTCCAGCTGTCAACCAGATCAAACACCAGCGGCGCATGTGATTTAATCAGCGGATGCAGGGCGGATGGCGGTTGCCAGGCTTTATAGCGCACAGCGGCGACCGCTTCACCCGGCACGCCCGTCGGCTGCAGCGGAACCTGATAACCATTACAGGTCAGCACGTGACGGGCAGCGTTAAAGTCGGTGACTTTTACTTCCAGACGTTCAACCGAGGAATCCACATAACGCGCCGTACCGCCGCCACTGGCTTCTTCACCCAGCACATGCCAGGGCTCAATGGCCTGCCTGAGCTGAATATGCGTGCCTTCATAACGCACATCGCCAATCACCGGAAAGCGAAACTCCATAAATGGTGCAAACCATGCCTGGCTGAAGTTAAAACCATGCTCACGCAGATCTGCCAGCACGTCACCCAGATCCTGCCAGATAAAATGCGGCATCATCCATTTGTCATGCAGAGCAGTACCCCAGCGCACCAGTGGTTTGCGGTAAGGCGACATCCAGAAGCGGGCCACCAGCGCACGGATCAGCAATTGCTGCATCAGACTCATTTCCGCATGCGGCGGCATCTCAAAACCGCGCAGTTCCAACAGGCCAAGCCGGCCCGTGGACGAGTCCGGTGAATACAGTTTGTCGATGCAAAACTCAGCGCGGTGGGTGTTGCCCGTGATATCGGTCAGCAGGTGGCGCAGCAGGCGGTCAACAATCCACGGCTGCGGGGTTTCGCCCACCGGCATCTGCGATAGCGCAATTTCCAGTTCATACAAGGCTTCGTGGCGGGCTTCGTCGATTCGGGGCGCCTGACTGGTCGGGCCCAGAAACATGCCAGAAAACAGGTAGGACAGACTGGGATGCTGCTGCCAGAAAATCAGCATACTCGCCAGCAAATCGGGCCGGCGCAAAAACGGAGAATCGGCGGGTGTGCGCGCGCCCAAGGTGACGTGGTTGCCCCCACCAGTGCCGGTGTGTCGACCATCGAGCATAAACTTTTCAGTGCCAAGACGCGTCAGTCGCGCCTCTTCATACAAAATGCGTGTGCTGTTTACCATCTCAGACCAACTGGCAGACGGCATCACGTTAACTTCAATGACCCCGGGGTCCGGCGTGATCATGAATTTTTCCATGCGCGGATCCGCGGGCGGCGCGTATCCCTCAATACATACGGGCAATTTCAGTTCGGCGGCCGTTTGTTCAATGGCGGCCAGTAGCGCCAGATAATCCTCCAGCATAGGCAGTGGCGGCATAAACAAAAACAACTTGCCATCACGCGGCTGCAGGCACAGCGCAGTGCCAATAACATCAACTTTTTCGGGCTCTTCCGCGGGCAACTGCTCCTGCCATTCCTGACTGCGGCCCTGTACATGTAAACCCGCAGCGCCGCGCACTACCGGTGCAAGGTTATAACGCTTGGCGACCTCGCCACTGTCACGGCTGGCACCACTGCCACGGCTGGCGCCGGCGTGCACAGTTGCCTCCGGCTCAGGCAACTCACCAAAAGCAGACGGCGCCTGTTCTTCTTCACGCTTTTTGACTGGCAGCGCTGACAAGGGCAACCGCAGCCCCATCGGTGAATCACCGGGAATCAGGTACAGATGCTCACGGCGCACGGGCCAATGACCGCTCAGCCATGCCCGCACCCGCGATTCTGTGCCGGACGCTGTGGGCAATGCATGCGCCGTTAATGGCAAGGCCAGACCCACCAACGTATCCAGCCCTTTGCTGAGCAGTCGCGCCAAGCGGATGCGATCTTCATCTTTTCCCAATTTTTCTGAGCGCAGATCAATATCCACCGGCTGCTGCTGCTCCAGCCACAGGTAGTGATAGGCATCTTCGTAACAGGGAATCAGGTATTTCTCATTCACGGCCAGGCGCTTGAGCAGGCTGCTGGCAAAAGTTCTGGTGTTGGCTTCATCAACACCATGATTCTGATCCAGGGTCGCCAGCCAACGCTGATCCTTCCAGACCGGCTTACCATCACGACGCCAATAACACGCCAAAGCCCAGCGCGGCAAAGGCTCACCGGGATACCACTTGCCCTGCTGGTAATGCAGCAATGAACCCGGCGCAAAATGCGGGCGCAGACGATGCAACAAGGTTTCTGCCAGGCCGCGCTTGGTTGGCCCCTGCGCAGCGGTGGTCCATTCTGGTGCATCCATATCGTCAATGGACACAAAAGTGGGCTCGCCGCCCATGGTCAGGCGCACATCCAGCGCAGTCAGCCGGGCATCCACCTGCTGCCCCAGCGCGTCAATTTGCTGCCACTGCTCCGGTGTGTAGGGTTTGGTGACCCGCGGATCTTCATGAATACGTGTGACACTCATGGAGAAATCAAACGTCACGTCGCAAGGATCGGTGGCACCGGTAATTGGCGCTGCTGCGGAGGGTTCCGGCGTGGCTGCCAGCGGCAAATGCCCCTCGCCGGCAAACAGACCCGAGGTTGGGTCCAGACCGATCCAGCCGGCACCGGGGATAAACACCTCCGTCCAGGCATGCAGATCTGTGAAGTCCACCTCCGTCCCCGATGGTCCGTCCAGGGCTTTAACATCGGCGGTTAACTGAATCAGATAGCCGGAGACAAAACGTGCTGCCAGGCCTAATCGACGCAGAATGTGCACCATCAGCCAGGCCGAATCGCGGCATGAACCTCGCGCCAGCGTCAGCGTCTGTTCCGGCGTCTGCACCCCGGGTTCCATGCGGATCAGATACTCAATGTCCTTGGATAAACGCTGATTCAGCTCTACCAGAAACCCGGCGATCAGGCGTTTGTCGCGTTTGACCGTTTCCAGCCAGGCTTTGAGTTTCGGCCCGGTCTGGCCTTCAGAGCCGGCAAGCCCGGTTTCCAGATACGGCGCCAGTTCTTTTTTCAGCGCATCGGTGTACTCAAACGGAAAATGCTCCGCGTACTCTTCCACAAAAAAGTCGAACGGGTTAACCACCGTCATCGGCGCAATCACTTCCACGTCCACGTGCAGCCGCGTCATCTTTTCCGGAAACACCAGGCGTGCCACATGATTGCCGAACGGGTCCTGCTGCCAGTTAATAAAATACTCGCCGCCGCTGATTTTTAAACTATAGGCCTCAACCGGTGTGCGGCAATGTGGTGCAGGTTTAAGGCGGATGTGGTGCGGAGACAGATTTACCGGACGATCAAAGTCGTAGTGAGTGGAATGGCGAAGCGCTACGCGGATGGTCATGGGCAGAGGATTCCAGTGGGTTTGTCCCTTCAATTCAGTCGTGAGAATAACAAGGCATATGCCAAAAGCAACATCGAATTGCGCTTTTGAAAACTAAACAGTTCTGCTGTTGCCCAAACCTTAAACGCCGTGATACAACAAGCTCAAAAGTGGTACACGGATTGCACCGTTAAAGCGGAGAAACCATGATTGCGACTCGCACCAACCTATTCGAAGTGACCGCATGAGCAACGTAAACTGGAATACTTACTCGTCTGACGGCTTTTTTGATGAACTGATCGCCTCGCCCGGCAAACCCCGACCTGAAGCGTCCATGTTATGCGACTATCTGTCGCGACTCGATTCCCGCGAACTGGCTGAACACAAAACCGCCGCCGAAGTCGCTATTCAGCTGATGGGCATCACCTTCACGGTGTATACCGAAGGCAACATGATTGACCGCGCCTGGCCCTTTGATATTGTCCCGCGCATTATTCCCCTGAAAGAATGGCAGAAAACCGAAGCCGGCCTGAAGCAGCGCGTGCAAGCCCTGAACATGTTTATCAACGATCTGTACCACGATCAGAAGATCATCAAAGACGGCATTTTCCCCGCCGAAATTCTTGCACAATCCGTCAATTTCCGCCCTCAGTGTGTCGGCATCAACACGCCGCACAATGTTTGGGCGCATATCTGCGGCTCCGATCTGGTGCGTGATAAAGACGGCGTGCTGTATGTACTGGAAGACAATCTGCGTGTGCCCTCCGGCGTGTCGTACATGCTGGAAAACCGCAACGTGACCAAGCGCGTGATGCCGGAACTGTTTGCCACAGGGCAAATCCAGCCGGTGGATGATTACACCTCACAGCTTTACGAGATGCTGTCGTCCATGTCACCACGCCCCGGCGACGAACCAACAATTGTGCTGCTGACGCCAGGCATCTATAACAGCGCCTACTACGAACACGCTTACCTCGCCCAGCAAATGGGTGTGCAGTTGGTGGAAGGCTCGGATCTGGTAGTCGGCGATGACGACTGCGTGTACATGCGCATGATCAATGGCCTGAAGCGCGTTGATGTGATCTACCGCCGCGTTGATGACATGTTTCTGGACCCGGAAGTCTTTAATCCCGAATCCACGCTGGGAGCTCGCGGACTGATGCGCTCCTGGCGCAAAGGCAACGTTGCGCTGGCCAATGCGCCGGGCGCCGGTGTAGCCGACGACAAAGTGGTGTACGCCTTTGTCCCGCAGATCATCAAATATTATCTGGATCAGGAACCGCTGATTCCCAACGTGCCCAGTTATCTGTGTATGTTTGAGGATGATCGCAAGTACGTGCTCGACAATCTCGACAAACTGGTTGTCAAACCCGCCAACGAATCCGGCGGCTACGGCATGATGATTGGCCCACACGCCAGCCCTGAAGAACGCAAACAATTTGCCAAACTGATCAAAAACAATCCGCGCAATTACATGGCGCAACCAACGCTGGCATTGTCGACCTCTCCAACCCTGATTCCCGGCGGCAGCGGCGGCTCGCACATGGAACCGCGTCACGTGGATCTGCGACCGTTTATCCTGTCGGGTGAAAACACTTTTGTCACCACAGGCGGTCTGACCCGCGTGGCGCTGGTCAAAGGTTCGCTGGTGGTAAATTCATCTCAGGGTGGCGGCAGCAAAGACACCTGGATTGTTGATCTGGCAGGGAGATGACACATGCTGTCACGTGTAGCTGAGAATATTTACTGGCTGGCGCGTTATCTGGAACGCGCCGAAGATACCGCACGACTGCTGAGCGTCAACAGCAACCTGCTGCTGGATCTGCCGCGCTCCACCAAACTGGGCTGGTCCGAGATCATTGCCATCACCGGCAACGACGCGCTATTTGACGAACTGTATCCCAACCGCGACGAAATCAGCGTGTTGTCCTTTATCTGCGGCGACGAGCGCTACTCGGGGTCGATTATCAGCTCGCTGGTGGCGGCGCGCGAGAACCTGCGCACCACCCGCGACATTGTCCCGCGCGAAATCTGGGAAGAGATCAATCAACTCTACCTGGTTGTGCGCGAACAGGTGCAGGCCGGCATTACCCCACGTAAACGCGACGCGTTCCTGAATCGTGTTATCCGCACCTGCCAGACGGTGAACGGACTGATTGAAGGCAGCCTGAGTTACACGCAAGTTCATACCTTCCTGATGATAGGCCGCCAGCTGGAACGTGCCGACATGACCACCCGCATCATCGACGTGCGCTCCGCCAACCTGCTGCCGCGCAGTCCGGGTGAGCTGACGCCATTTGAAAACATTCAGTGGATGAGCGTTCTGAAATCGCTGACCGGTTATCAGATGTACCGCCAGCATGTGCGCCTGCGTATCCGCGGTCCCGATGTGTTGCGCTTCCTGCTGCAGGACCGGCATTTCCCCAGAGCCGTCGGCACCAGTCTGGAGAGTCTGGCCAAAGCACTGCAATCCCTGCCACGCAACGAACTGGTGCTGAACGAAGTCGAAACCTGCCGGCAACATCTGGCGGCCGCTGACATCGGTTTGCTAGCAACAGAGCCCGCACGCCTGCACAGTTTTGTGGATGAAATTCAACTCGACTTTGACGACCTGCATGACGCCATTGTCTCCACCTGGTTCGCCAGACCCGTTGAGTCAACTCAGTCACAAACTCAATGAAATTCAGATCCTATAACCACCGCTCGCATTGTCACTGCGGGCAAGTGGTATTTTTCGAAAACAGCATCTGCCTGCGCTGTGGCAGCGACCTCGCCTTTCATCCCGAACAGGGACGCATCGTCAGCCTGCTGCCCGCCGACATTGATGGCCGCTGGGTGCTGCACAAAGACTTTGCCAGTGATAAACCCACCATCGACACCTGGCAACGCTGCGCCAATCTGGACGCCGCCATTCAGTGCAACTGGCTGGTCAGCCCCCGGCAAGATCAACATACCAGCGGCGACCTCTGCCTGGCCTGCGCGCTGAACGTCGAGACACCCGATCTGGAACAAAGTGGTAATGCTGAGTACTGGCGACTGTGTGAGATTGCCAAACGCCGCCTGATTGCCCAGTTGCTGATGCTCGGCTTGCCCGTTCACAACCGCATACAAGAGCCCAACACCGGCCTCGGATTTGAACTGCTGCGCTGGAAACCCGGCCAGGACATGCTGATCACCGGCCACAAAGCCGGCATCATCACCCTGGACATCGCCGAAGCCGATCCGGCGTTTCGCGAACAGATCCGCCAACAGATGCAGGAACCTTACCGCACACTGCTCGGCCACTGCCGCCACGAGTCTGGCCACTATTACTGGGAACGCCTGATCAACCACAGCCCGTGGCTGCCGCTGTTCCGCCAGCTGTTTGGTGATGAACGCCAGCACTACCAGGCTTCGCTCGACCAACACTACCTGGCCGGCCCCCCGCCCGACTGGCAGAACCATTTCATCAGCAGTTATGCCGCCTCTCACCCCTGGGAAGACTGGGCCGAAACCTGGGCACATTACCTGCACATGACCGATGCACTGAGCGCCGCCGACCACTTTGGCGTGGATGCCGACGCCTTTAAATTACACACCGACCCGTTTACCGCCGATCAACTACAAGATTGCGCCTTTTACGATGAACATGGCGCGGAAGCATTTCTGCAGATGGTCAACCGCTGGGTACGCCTGAGCAGCGTGTTAAACGTGCTCTCGCGCAGCATGGGCCAGCCAGACAGCTACCCGTTTGTATTGACCAGCGCCAGCCTCAGGAAGTTGTATCTGGTGGCTGGGGTGGTGGGTTGGTAATCATCCCAATGTTCAATTAAAGTCAAGAGTGGCTTTTTGTCGAAACCAAAACAGATTGTATCCAGCGAAAATTTTCTTAGCCAACTGCCATTTTTGCCGCCTCGTGCCACATTTGACTCGGCATAGGGGCTTTTAGCCTCCATGTAATACTCATTGGCTGGCTTCCATTGTGATTCAGATATTCAACTTCACCATAATTTACGAATCCCATAGTTCGTCTATTTTCATCTTCATTTTTTTCTCTGACAAACAATATGACAATTTTCCCTGTTGCATTCTGCTGGACATAACTTAAACCGCGCCCTTTGTCAGGCCTTGCACTGTTTTGGGTCTGCCAATGGAACTTTGAATGACTTATTGCAAAGTCATGATAAAGGGTTGTAGGAGAATAGTGCTTCTCAGACTTATCTAAAGTTACAAATAATAGCTCAATATCCTTGTCCTTAAGTACTAGAACACCTTCACGGGAGCTCGACTTTTCGCTGAAGGTGCTAGCTCCGAATCCCGCCAGTATCTGTTCTCTGGAGTAACGACTATGCATTTTAATGCAATGATGCGGCGCGAAAGGCATGTCGGTTTCGCGATGACTGATTCTATCGATTAGTATCCTTAAGACGTCGATCAATTCCTTCTGCAATTTAGCATGACGCAACTGTCTTAGACTGCAAGAAATATCCTCGAAGCCCAGTTCTGCACCAGATAGGTTCCAAAAATTGTAGTGCGCCATTGTAGCTAAGGGGATCGTTTCAGGAGTTAATGACACGGAAAAGTCACTCGCACAAAGCTCGAGCAGAAATGATAAGTATTTCTTTGAATTACAGAGCAACAAATGTTTGTCTATGGCTCGGTAATAGGCCTCATACAATCTACTCTCATTATCGTGAACCACTTGTTCCGACAACCAAGTCCAGCCACCAAGTCTAGCATTCTTAAATTTATAGATATCTTCAAGCATCACATTTGGATGCAAGCGTAAAAAATTTTCCAGTGTACTTGACTGACCAGTTGACTGACTGAAGCTAGCAATGAGACGCCGAATATTGGCTAATGTATTTACAGCCCTTTGGATATTCTTGAGAATATTCTCTTGCGCTTTTCTTTCAAGCTTAATCCCGCAGCCTAGCGGCAGATGCGGAAATCCTTTTTCTATTTCCTCCTTTATGGGTGTATTCGACCTACCGATAAGCGCCCTAAATTTGCTAGAAAAGTCATACTCAGGTCGTGCGTTCCCAACAAAATCAAGCACTGTACAACACTGCTTTTCTGGACAATTATTAGGAAGACGTAAACCTCTCCCCAACTGCTGCAAAAATACAGTTAGGCTCTCAGTTGGCCTGAGAAATAACAAAGTATCTATTTCTGGTATATCAATACCTTCATTAAAAATATCAACCACACACAAAATCTTGGTTTTACCATCGACTAGTGATTGTCGTTTATTCGATCTAGTAGAACTGTTGTCACTAGTCAGAAAATCTGCGGGTATTCCAGCCGAATTGAATTTTGACGCCATAAATTCTGCATGAGCCTTATTCACACAGAATGCTAAGCCCCTAATTTTTCCAACATCACTAACTATTTCAATCAAAGTTGATATAACTTTGTAAGCTCGAAGATCACTATTTGTATAAACATTTGATAGTTCAGAAATATCATAGCGTCCACTTCGCCATGAGATACTACTCAAATCGATGCCGTCATCAATTCCAAAGTATTGAAAAGGGCACAAGTGACCCTGATTTATAGCTTCGGGCAGTCTAATCTCAGCGGCTATTGTATTGTCGAAGTCCGGCAGAATACTTGATCCATCCATTCGCTCTGGAGTCGCTGTTAAACCCATCAGAATCTTAGGTCTGAAATACTCTATCAAGCGCCGGTAACTTGCTGCTATAACATGATGAACTTCATCGATCACAACATAGTCATAAAAGTCTGAAGTTAAATTCATGACTTGCAAATTCGAATTCAAAGTTTGAACTGAAACGAACAGATGACGATAGCTGTTTGGTATGTGACCGCTGAATCGCCACCAGTTTAGTAGACACCTTTTAGCGTTACAATGAAGCTAAATGGAGGTGTCCATGTCGGGCAAGCGTTATACAGAACAATTCAAGATCGAAGCAGTTAAACAGATTACGGATCATGGCCATGCCATCGGTGATGTTGCCAAACGACTTGGCGTAACAACCAAGAGTTTGCACGACTGGAAAGCCAGGTACGGCAGCCAGTCAGATCAGTGGCAAAAAAACAAAGCTAGTGATGATGAGATTCGCGCTCTCAAAGCCGAAGTCAAACGACTGACAATGGAGCGCGATATCCTAAAGGAGGCCGCCGCGTTCTTTGCCGTCGAGTCAAAGAAAAATACGCGTTCATAAAATCTCGGACTAATCGTTTCCCAGTACGTTTGATGTGTGAAGTTTTGGAAATTCATCATGCCGGTTACTACGAATGGCTCAATGAACCCAAATGCCAGCGCGAAAAAGATGATGACTATTTCAGCGCTTTCATCAAACAGTTTTGGCTGGAAAGTGGCGGAGTTTATGGTTATCGAAAAATTTACGACGACCTTCGTGCCATTGGTGAGCAGTGTGGTAAAAACCGTGTACTACGGCTGATGCAACTTGCTGAAATAGCGGCAGATCGCGGCTACAAACGGCGTCAGCAGTATCATCAGGGTGAAGTGGCAACAATCGCCCCGAACTTGCTCAATCGCGAGTTTACCGTTGATAAACCCAATCAAGCTTGGGTAACGGATATCACATACGTAAAGACAGCAGAAGGCTGGCTGTTTCTGGCGATCGTGCTAGATCTGTTTTCACGACAGGTCATCGGATGGTCAATGAGTGAGCGCATAAACACGGAGCTGGTGTTGGATGCGTTGGTAATGGCGTGTTGGCGCCGGCGACCTAAACAGAAAGTTATCGTACATTCTGACCAGGGTTGTCAGTACACCAGTTATGATTGGCGCAAGATGTTAGAGCAAAACAATTTGGTAGCCAGCATGAGCCGCCGAGGTAACTGTTACGATAACGCTGTTGCTGAGAGTTTCTTCCAGCTATTAAAACGAGAGCGGATTCGTCGTAAAGTTTACCCAAGTCGTGAAGCGGCAAGGCAGGACATATTTGCCTACATTGAAATGTTTTACAATCCGGTTCGTCGTCACGGCACCAACGGAAATATGTCGCCGGCGGAGTATGAAAAGAGTTACTTTAAGAAGCTGAAAAGTGTCTAGAGAACTGGTGGCGATTCA
>CANHAR010000088.1 GCA_947458495.1 Gammaproteobacteria bacterium
CTTTCTGCTCTACTCCGTAGGCCAGACCGGGGGTCATTTTGGCGCGGGGCTTGGTGTGGTCGAGTTGACCATTGCGCTTCACTACGTCTTCAACACCCCTGACGACCGATTGGTGTGGGATGTTGGTCACCAGACTTACCCGCACAAAATATTGACCGGTCGGCGCGAACGTATGCTGAGCATGCGCCAGCCGGGCGGCCTGGCTGCCTTCCCAAGCCGTGATGAAAGTGAATTTGACACCTTCGGTGTAGGCCATTCCAGCACCTCCATCAGCGCGGCACTAGGCATGATGGCCGCCGCCCGCCAGCAGCAAAAAGACCGCTATGTGGTGGCCGTGATCGGTGACGGCGCGATGACCGCCGGCATGGCGTTTGAGGCACTCAACCACGCAGGGGAACTGGACGACAATGTGCTGGTGATACTGAACGACAACAACATGTCGATTTCACATAACGTCGGCGGGCTGTCGAGTTACTTTGCGCGCATGTGGGCCAGCAAACCGTACAATTTTATCCGCTCTGGCAGCAAAAAAATGCTATCCAGAATACCGCCGGCACTCAAAGCTGCCCATCGCGCTGAAGAATATATGAAGGGAATGGTGTCACCTGGCACTTTGTTCGAAGAAATTGGCTTCAATTATATTGGGCTGGTTGATGGCCATGATATCGGTCGTCTGATTGAAGTACTCGGCAATATCCGGGAACTGCGCGGCCCGCAGCTGCTGCATATTGTGACGCAGAAAGGTAAGGGTTACACCGCATCCGAAAACGATCCGTTTGGTATGCATGCGCTTACCAAAATCGAAGTCAAACCGCGTAATCCACAGGACATCAAATCAGCTACACCCACCTACTCTGCGGTGTTTGGTGAATGGTTGATTGACATGGCAGCGCTGGACGAGCGCCTGATTGCCATCACTCCGGCCATGAGTTCGGGGTCAGGCATGGACAGTTTCGCAGAACAGTTTCCCGAGCGATTTTATGATGTCGCTATCGCTGAACAACATGCAGTGACGTTTGCAGCCGGCATGGCCTGTGACGGCGCCAAACCCGTGGTTGCAATCTATTCAACCTTCCTGCAACGCGCCTATGATCAGTTGATCCACGACGTCGCATTGCAGAATCTGGATGTGCTGTTCGCCATCGACCGCGCAGGTCTGGTTGGTGAAGATGGTCCCACTCACGCGGGCAGCTTTGATCTGAGTTTTCTGCGCTGTATTCCTAACATGTTAATCATGGCACCCAGCGACGAGAATGAGTGTCGTCAGATGTTATACACGGGCCATCTGTATAAGGGTCCTGCTGCTGTGCGTTACCCGCGTGGCAAAGGCCCGGGCGCTGCGATTGACAAACAGATGAGCGCGCTGCCGATAGGGCGCGGTGTCATTAAACGTCAGGGGCATAATGTGGCGATACTGGGCTTCGGCAGTCTTGTCCACACCGCAATGGCAGCCGCCGAAGTGCTGGATGCAACAGTTGCCGATATGCGTTTTATCAAACCACTGGACACCGAGCTCATCAAAGAACTTACCCGGCACCACTCCCTGTTGGTCACCATTGAGGAGAACGCTGTGGCCGGTGGCGCAGGTTCCGCCGTAAATGAATGGCTGTTGCAGAACGACTATCAGATTCCCGTGCTGAATCTGGGCTTGCCGGATTTGTTTATGGCACATGGCCGTGTGCCTGAAATGCTGGCGGGCGTTGGACTGGATCGCGATGGCATTGTAGACGCTGTACGCCAGAAGCTGACACGCTGTAACCTTCATCATCGAGCGGGCAGCTTCCCCGCCGGTATCTGAATCCCCCTTAATTGCACGCAGAGCTCAACTATGGAAACGCGCGAACAACGCAACGAACGACACAAAAAAGCCATGCAGCGCAAGAAGCAGCATGTGGATGAGCGAATCGCTGCGGCGGTCATTGATAAAGGCCTGCTGCTGGTACTGACCGGTAACGGCAAGGGCAAAAGTTCATCCGCATTTGGTATGGTGGCGCGCAGTGTGGGTCACGGCTTGCGCTGCGGTGTGGTGCAATTTATCAAAGGGCAATGGGTCTGCGGTGAGCATCTGCTGTTTTCCTCACACCCGCTGGTGGAATTTTACGTGATGAACACCGGTTTTACCTGGGATACGCAGGACCGCGAAGGTGATATTGCCGCCGCTGAAAAAACCTGGGCGCACGCCGAGCAATTGCTGCGCAATCCTGAGGTCAAAGTGGTGGTGCTTGATGAGTTAACCTACATGCTGACTTACGGTTACCTGGATCACACTAAGGTACTGGATGCCTTAAAACAGCGCCCCACCGATCAGCATGTGATTGTTACCGGCCGCAACGCTAACGACCAGTTGATCGCCATAGCGGACACGGTCAGTGAGATCAATGATGTCAAACACGCATTTAATGCTGGCGTGCGCGTCCAGTCAGGTATCGACTATTAAGGCGAGCCTGCTGGCATTGCTGTATGTCTGCTCATGGATGCCGGGCTTGTTGTCAGCTCAGAATCTGCCTGCTACCGATGCAGTGTTGTCGGTGGTCGATGATACCGGCGTGGTGGTGACGCTGCCACACCCGGCACAACGCATCGTCAGTCTGGCCCCGTCGATGACAGAGCTATTGTTCAGCCTGGGTGCCGGCGAGAGAATTCTGGGGGTCATGGATTACAGTGACTACCCGGCGCAGGCTCTGCTGATTCCCATCGTCGGACGCTTTGACATGCTGGATATGGAGCAAATTGTTGCACTGCAGCCTGATCTGGTGGTGGCATGGCTGACAGGCAATCCGCGTAATGCTATCCAGCGCCTGAAGGATCTGGGCATCGCTGTATACACCGCAGAGCCCGACAGCATGTTAAGCATTTCCGAGCACCTGCTGCGACTGGGGGAACTGACCGGACAAGGCGATCAGGCAGAAAATTTAAGCCAACAACTGCTATCACAGCTCGGAACCATCGCTACGAATGAGGATGCCAACCCACCGGTGCGAGTTTTTTACCAGGTCTGGCATTCGCCGATCATCAGTGTCGGCGGCACGGAACTGATCAATGACATGATCAGCCGCTGCGGGGGAAGTAATATTTTTGCAGAGCTACCGGTCGGGCCAAGAGTTAATCTGGAAGACGTGCTGCTGCGAGACCCTGAAGTGATCATTGCCAGTGGCTCAGACCGGGAAAGCCCGGCATGGCTGAATGACTGGCTACGATGGCCAGAGATGTCAGCCGTTCGCAACCAACACCTGTATGCCATTGAGCCGGATCTGGTGCAGCGCCACAGCCTGCGGGCGCTGCAAGGGTTACAACAGATGTGTGAATTTATCGACCGAGCCCGGCCCTGATCACTGCCTGAACAGATGCCCCATCTTGCGGCCCTTGACCTCAAGATAGTCCTCATTGTGCAGGTTGTGGCCAGCCTCAATGGGTACCCGTTCAACCACTTCAACACCCAGTTCACTGAGGGCATCCACTTTCAGCGGATTGTTGGTCATCAGACGAACCTGGCCGACACCAAAATGTTTGAATATCGGTTTGCACAGATCATAGTCACGACCATCTGCAGCAAAACCTAACCGCTCATTGGCCTCAACGGTATCAGCGCCCTGGTCCTGCAGAGAATAGGCGCGGACTTTGTTCAGTAATCCTATGCCCCGACCCTCCTGACGCAAATACAGAATCATACCGCGACCTTGTTCACTGATCTTTTTCATTGCAAAGTGCAGTTGTGGTCCACAATCACAGCGCATGCTGAACAAGGCATCGCCGGTCAGACACTCAGAGTGCAAGCGACACAACACCGGCTCGGGTGAACTCAGATCACCCATACCCAACACTATGTGTTCCTTACCTGTGGCTGTATCTTCAAACCCATGAATCATAAACTCGCCGAGCTCGGTAGGGAGCTTGGCACTGGCAACAAACCTTATACTCAATTGTTAAACCTCTTACAGAATCCAGACAGCCATCAGCTGCAGACAAATCCACGCCATGACACCAGCCAACACATCATCAATCATAATGCCAAAACCACCGTGCACGTGACGGTCAAACCAGCGAATAGGCCAGGGTTTGACGATGTCAAACACCCTGAACAATACAAAACCGGACAACAGCCAGAACAGACCGGGCGGCGCCAGAAACATGGTCAGCCAGAACCCGATAAATTCATCCCAGACAATCCCGCCGTGATCATGCACACCAATATCACGCGCGGTTTTACCGCAAATCCATACACCCAGCAAAAAACCTGACAACAGAAACAATGCATAGGCAAACGGGCTCATCGCCGGCAACACCAGATACAACAATAACGCCGCCAGGGTGCCAAATGTTCCTGGCGCGCGCGGTGCAGCGCCGCTTCCCAGTCCAAAGGCCAGAAAGTGAACCGGGTTGCGCCATACTGATGTCGGCGTTACCGCCATGATGTTCAAACCTGCCTTGATTCGGAAAAGTGATTGTAACCTTTCAGTGACAACGGATGTTGTTGACCTGATGATGTTTGTATACGAATCCCCTCACCGTCATCGATGTAACCTATACGAGTGAAGCGCACGCCCAGACCTTTCAGCGCGGCGATCGCAGCGATTTCTTTGGCCACTGGCACCGTGACACATAACTCGTAGTCATCTCCACCTGACAGTGCCAGCGCCACCTGCTCAGCCAACGGGATACAACGCCGGAACGTGCCAGACAATGGAAGGGCATCGGCCTCAATTACTGCACCCAGTGCCGGACGTGCGCTGGCCTCCAGTATGTGCTGCAAATCAGACGCCAGCCCGTCAGACATATCCAGCGCCGCTGAAGCCAGCCCACGCAGAGCGATACCGGCAGTAATTCGCGCATCAGGCTGGTAAAACGCCTGTTGCAGAGCGTCGATGTTCTGGGCATCCAGAGCAGAGCGATCCAGCCGGGTATCACCAAGCAACCACCATAAGGCGGCAGCGGCATCGCCCAGCTCACCAGTAACATAAACAGCATCACCTGCCGACGCACCCGAGCGCAGCAATGCGTTGCCGGCCGGCACTTTGCCGTGAACCTGAATAGTGATCGATAATGGGCCGCGCGTGGTATCTCCGCCAATCAACGGACAGTAATGCGCCTGTGCAACTCTTGCCAACCCACTACTGAAGTCTGACAACCACGATGCATCGGCTGACGGCAGGCTTATAGCCAAAGTGAATGCCACCGGCTCGGCACCCATCGCCGCCAGATCACTGAGGTTTACCAGGAGGCAACGTTGTGCCAGCAGAAAGGGGTCGGCGTTGACGGGAAAGTGAATGGACTCGTTCAGCGTATCAATGGACATCACCAGCTGAAAGCCGGGTGGTAACGACAGAATTGCTCCATCGTCACCCGCACCCAGCACTACATCAGCATGCGCAAAGGCCAGTTCAGGCACGGCGAAGTAGCGCCTGATCAGTTCAAATTCGCCCAGCGCCACTTTGCTCCAGCACCCGTAAGGTTTTTGACGCGCGATCAAGCACGCCGTTGATGTACTTGTGACTGTCTGTTGCGCCAAACACTTTGGCCAGTTCTACCGCTTCGTTGATCACTACTTTGTAGGGCACATCAATGCGTTGTTCCAGTTCATACAGACCCAGACGCAGCAATGACAATTCAATCGGATCCAGCGCAGACATCTCCCGGTCCAGCCAAGGTGCCATCATGGCGTCCAGACTGGCAGCGTTAGCCACTACTTGCGGAAACACTTCTCTGAAAAAATCCCTGTCGATTTTGCCCTGATAATAGACCAGAAACTCAGCAAGAATGTCGTTGACCGGAGCACGCGCCATTTCCCATTGATACAGGGCCTGCAACAACATGCGTCTGGCTTTCTGACGCTCGCTGAGCTTTTTCTTTTTACCCTCGCCATCGATTTCGAGGCTGCCTTTGTCGGCAGACTCGGAGAAAGCTTTGGCGCTTGTTAAATCAATCACGCTCTCAGGCTCCCAGCTTGTTGATAACGCTGACCATTTCCAGCGCACCCAGCGCAGCTTCCGCGCCTTTGTTGCCCGCTTTGGTGCCCGCGCGCTCAATGGCCTGCTCGATAGAATCCACGGTGAGGACACCAAATGCGATTGGGGTACCGCTCTCCAGACTGACGTGAGCCAGGCCTTTGACACACTCGCCGGCAACGTAATCAAAATGGGGAGTACCGCCACGAATCACCGCGCCAATGGCAATCATGGCGTCGCATGAATGTTTGGCCAGCACCCGTTTAGCCAACACCGGCAACTCATAGGCGCCAGGTGCCATTACTATGGTGATGTTGTCTTCAGATACGCCGTGACGACGCAGCGCATCCACCGCACCATCGACCAATTTCTCGACAATAAACCAGTTGAAGCGTGATGCAACGATGACAAAACGTCCATTCCCGGGGAGAAAATCCCCTTCAATTGTGCGGATTCCGCTCATGCTGTATTCCTCATATTCAATAACAAAAATCTGTAAAAACCAAACGGGTCATGCTGCTGTGTCACTCTGAAGTGTCGAACTGAACAAACTCAACAACCTCAAGATCAAACCCGGTAACGGCATTAAATTTTGCCGGGTAACTGAGCAGACGCATCTTGCCCACACCCAGATCTCTCAGAATCTGCGACCCGGTACCAATGGTGATATCACTGCCGGCATGACGATGTCGTCGCGGAATGATTTTACGGTGACCGACCACACTGGCGATGCTCTCGTTGATGTCTTCATCATAATCATCACCGCTGAGCAACACTGCAACGCCTTTGCCTTCAGCGGCAATGCGTTGCAGCGCGCGGCTGAATGACCAACTGGTACCGCCCGGTACAATCACATTGCAGATATCGCGCAAAGTGCTGGCAATGTGCACGCGAACCAGTGTGGGATCATCTTTGCTGATATCACCCATAGCGAATGCCAGATGTGTACCGCCGGAAATAGTGTCTTCAAAGGTGTGCAGGTTAAAGCTGCCGTATTCGGTATTCAGCACATTGCTGGTTTTTTTTACAACCGTATGTTCGTTAGCAATCCGGTAGTGAATCAGATCCACGATCGTGCCAATTTTTAAACCATGTTTTTCAGCAAATATTTCCAGATCGGGTCGGCGCGCCATGGTGCCGTCTTCGTTCATGATCTCCACAATGGCTGCCGCAGGTGTGTAGCCGGCAAGCCGTGCCAGATCACAACCGGCTTCCGTGTGACCGGCACGGCGCAGCACGCCACCGGGCTGCGCCATGATCGGGAATATATGACCGGGCTGCACAATATCGTCGGGGCGGGCATCACGTGCCACTGCAACCTGAATGGTGCGCGCACGATCAGCGGCGGAAATGCCGGTGGTCACACCGGTAGCCGCTTCGATGGACACGGTAAAGTTGGTGTTATACGGCGTGTTGTTTTTACTGACCATCAAACCGAGATCCAGCTGCTCACAGCGCTGACGCGTCAGTGTCAGACACACCAGACCACGCGCGTATTTGGCCATAAAATTGATGTCTTCAGCGCTCACACGCTCGGCAGCAATGATCAGATCGCCTTCGTTCTCGCGATCCTCGTCATCCATGAGGATAACCATTTTGCCCTGACGGATATCATCAATCAGCTCTTCAATTGTGTTCAATTTCATAACGTGTGCTTGTTAACCTGCTGTCTGAAAATTAAAACCATTAACTCAATTAAATCCATGTTCGGCTAAAAACGCCTGTGTGAGACCCGCGCCCAATGACGGTTGCGCGGCTTTGTCTCCGAGAATCAGCCGTTCCAGATAACGACTGATCAGATCTACTTCAATATTGACCTGATGCCCGACGCGATAGGTATGAATGATCGTAGCGTTCTGCGTGTGGGGAATGATGTTAACACCGAACACAGCGCCCGACACAGCGTTGACTGTCAGGCTGGTGCCATCGATACACACCGAGCCCTTCTGGGCGATGTACTTGGCCAGGTCGTCCGGCACCCGCACTTCCAGCCGCCAACTGCCGCCATCCTCGCTGAGACTGATTATCTCGCCAACTCCATCTACATGGCCGCTCACCAGATGACCACCCAGGCGTGTGCGTGGCGTCAGTGCCTTCTCAAGATTCACCTTCGATCCGGACTTGAGAAAACGAAACGTTGTCAGGCTGATGGTCTCGTTTGACACATCTGCGCTGAATCCTTGCAGATCAAATTCAGTGACTGTCAGACAGCAACCGTTGACCGCAATACTGTCACCAAGCTTAACGTCGGAGAAATCAAGAGCCGGGCAGCTGACTCGCAGACGCCACTCTTTGCTACGCAGACTCAGTTCGCTGACCTGGCCCAATGCTTCAATAATGCCGGTAAACATGCGTTTAACTCTCCTGCCTTGAAAGGGCGTCTGAACGAACGGATGACAGGTCAGCACCAGACATTCGCGTCGGCACGGCAATCAAACGGCAATCGTCGCCCAGCTGTTCAACGTCAATAATCTTTAACGCAATCTGATCCTGCATACGGGTCAAACCGTCCAGCTTGAACAGGGGCATCGCGTCATTACCCAGCAACTTGGCACCCATGTAGATGACCAGCTCATCGACCAGACCGGCCTGCATCATAGCGCCAGACAATGTCGGTCCGGCTTCTAACAACACGTCGTTACAATCAAAGTCCAGTGCCAGCATGCTGAGGGTGGCGCGCAGGTCTATCTGTCCTCGATCGGTCATGGGCATGGAGCGCACCAGAGCCCCGGCGCGCTTATACCGCGCATCGTCGGCCAGGGCAGAGGAGGCGCACAATAACAATACATCGCCTTGTGATTCAAAAATCCGTGCATCCATCGGTGTCCTCAAAGCGGAGTCCAACACCACGCGTAGCGGCTGTTTACCGGCCAGGTGATGGGCACGCGGATCGGTCAGTTGCTCCAAGCGGACATTCAGTGAAGGGTTATCGACCAGCACGGTATTCACACCCGTCAGCACCGCGCAACTGGTGGCACGCAGCCGCTGCACATCGGCACGTGCCTCAGGCCCAGTGATCCATTTGCTCTCTCCACTGGCCATCGCAGTACGACCATCCAGACTCATCGCCATCTTGCAGCGCACCCAGGGCAAACCACTTTTCATGCGCTTGATAAATCCGGGATTGATGGCATCGGCCTGTTCGGGCAGCACAGGTCCGGTGACTTTAATGCCAGCCTCGCGCATCCGCGTCAAACCGCGTCCGGATACTTTAGGATTCGGATCAGCGCCGGCAAAAATCACTTCCGCAACACCGGCGTGAATCAATGCGTCAGAACAGGGAGGTGTGCGGCCGGTGTGTGAACAAGGCTCCAGCGATACATACACGGTAGCACCCCGAGCGCGCTCGCCCGCCTGGCGCAAGGCATTAGCTTCCGCATGCGGATCGCCGGCGCGCGCGTGAAACCCTTCCCCCACGATTTCACCATCGCGCACAATCACGCATCCAACACGGGGGTTGGGGCCGGCAGTGAGCACCGACTGGGCGAGGGCAAGCGCCCTCTGCATAGCTTGTTCAGCGATCAACGATACTTGACTCCAGCAGGCCCGCGAATACGGCAGTCAACACTGACGATCCACGTCGAATGATCAGGGAATGATGGTTAAATCAGCCCTGATCAGAAGTTTTTGGTACAGGTACCTGATCATCATTGGACAGACGATCAATTTCGGCACGGAACTCATTCAGATCTTTGAAACTGCGATACACCGATGCAAAGCGCACAAATGCCACTTCATCAAGCTGACGTAGCTCCCGCATCACCGCTTCACCCACCAGCCCGGAGGGCACTTCGCGCTCGCCGGTCGCCCTGATGTAATTTTTGATACGGTTAACAGCTGATTCCACCGCTTCCACACTCACAGGACGCTTTTCCAGCGCTTTGTTGAGTCCGGAATACAGTTTGTTCTCGTCAAAAGGTTCACGATGACCGTTCTGTTTGATGATGCGCGGCATCACCAGCTCGGCGGTTTCGTACGTCGTGAACCGTTCCTCACAGGTGATACATTCACGACGACGACGCACCTGGTCGCCTTCAGCGACCAGCCGCGAGTCAATCACCTTGGTATCCAGCGCGCCACAAAAGGGACAATGCATGGTCAGGCGTCTCGGAAGCGCTTAATCAGGCGCTTTTGTACACAGGAAAGCGCGCACACAGCGCTTTGACTTTTTCACGTACTGCATCAATCACCGACTCGTTTTTGATGTCGTCCAGAATGTCACACATCCACTCGGTCAACAGCGCGACTTCGGCTTCTTTAAATCCACGACGGGTCACGGCCGGTGA
>CANHAR010000089.1 GCA_947458495.1 Gammaproteobacteria bacterium
AATCAATTAGTGGGGCTGGAGAATCTGGCGCTGATTCCCGGCAGCACCGGAGCTGCGCCTGTTCAGAACATCGGTGCTTACGGTGTAGAGTTGTCGGATGTGCTGGTGAGTGTGCGCTATTTTGACCGGCGCACGCAGCAGGTGCATCAGATCACTGCCGAACAGTGTGAATTGTCCTATCGTGACAGTATCTTCAAGCACAGCCTGAAGCATCACGCCATTATTTTGTCTGTGTGCCTGAGGCTCAGCAAAGGCGCAGCACCTGTGATCAATTATCCGGCCTTGCAGCAGGCTTTGTCGGACTCGCTGCAGTCAACAACACAGTCAGCATCGCAACCAACACCGCAACAGGTGTTCGACGCAGTGTGTTCGATCAGGCGCAGCAAACTGCCTGACCCTCAGGTGCTGGGAAATGCCGGAAGCTTTTTCCGCAATCCCCATGTGACGCTGGCGCACTGTGAAAGACTGCAGTGTGAGTGGCCCGATCTTCCCAGTTACAAAACGGATTGTGAGCTAACCCGCAAGCTGCCGGCCGCCTGGCTGATTGAAAAGGCTGGCTGGAAAGGCTATCGCACTGGCGATGCTGGTGTGCATATTCAACAGGCGTTGGTTCTAGTTAATTATGGCGAAGCCACCGGAATGCAGTTGGTAGACCTGGCACGCAGAATTGCTGCCAGTGTCCAGCAGCGTTTTGATATCACGCTGGAACCCGAGGTCAATATTCTACCCGCCAGTGCCTGGCACTCATGATAGACGCGATGGCCGAACAACAAACATCGCCGGTTTTTGACGCCAAGGCAACACTGGAAGTGATGAGCCAGCGCCCGGGTGTCTATCGCATGCTGGATCACGCCGGCGCTGTGCTGTATGTCGGCAAAGCAAAGAACCTCAAAAAGCGTGTCAGCAATTATTTTCGCAGTAGCGGTCTTGATACCAAAACAATGGCGCTGGTGTCACACATTACTGCTATTGATGTCACGGTTACCAACAGCGAAACCGAAGCCTTGCTGCTGGAACAAAATCTGATCAAAAAATTCCGGCCGCCGTACAATATTCAGCTGCGCGACGACAAGACTTACCCTTACATTATGCTGACCCACAAAGATGCCTTTCCGCGTCTGGCGTTTTATCGTGGCACCCGCAAACGTGATGCAACTTTTTTTGGTCCTTACCCCAGTGCCAGTGCGGTCAGAGAGAGCCTTGCTCTGTTGCAGAAAGTATTTCGTGTTCGTCAGTGTGAAGACAGCTACTTCCGCAACCGCAGCCGGCCCTGTCTCCAACATCAGATCGGACGCTGCACAGCGCCGTGTGTGGGTCTGATTGCGCCTACCGAATATGCTGTGGATGTGCAGGATGCCTCACTGTTTTTGCAGGGCAAAAGCGACACGCTGATTCAGACCCTGGGTCAGCGTATGGAACAAAAGGCGGCGGAACTGGCCTATGAACAGGCGGCACGCGTGCGCGATAAAATTGTTGATCTGCGCAGAATCCAGTCGCAGCAGATTATCTCCGGTGATGGCAATGATGCGGATGTGATGGCGGCAGTTCTGGAAGGTGCCTATGCCTGCGTGCACGTCATTTGTATCCGTGGCGGCAGAATCATGGGCAGCCGCAATTATTTCCCCAAAGACAAATTGTCTGACAACGCAACTGAGTTACTGGAAGCATTTGTTGCACATTACTATCTCAGGGAGAGTGCCGAGTTGGTACCCGGTCTGATTCCGGCTGAGGTGATTGTGCACCCGCTGTTGAGTGATCATCAGAGTTTGCAGGAAGCTTTGTCCGCAGCGGCAGGGCACGCCGTCAGACTGATGGGCAAGGTGCGTTCCCACCGTGCACGCTGGCAGGAGATGGCGCTTAACAATGCGACACAGGCGCTGCAAAGCCTGGTCAATAACCGGCAGACCATGGTGCAACGGTTTGAATTATTGCAAGAGGCATTGGGATTGCAGTCCGAACCCCAGCGTATTGAGTGTTTTGACATCAGCCACACCATGGGCGAAAGCACCGTGGGTGCCTGTGTGGTATTTGACCAAAGTGGGCCGCTGAAATCGGACTACCGTCGCTACAACATTACTGATGTTCAGCCGGGTGACGACTATGCCGCCATGGAACAGGCCTTGACGCGCCGTTACGCCAAACTCAGCAATCAGTTGCAAGAGTCAGATGCTGCTGACAGCGAGTTACTGGCCAGCAAAGTACCCGACATCCTGTTGATCGATGGCGGCAAGGGACAGCTCACACAAGCGGTGCAGGTGCTTAAAAATTGTCAGTTACCGGAATTGACCCTGATAGGTATTGCCAAAGGTATCAGCCGCCGCGCTGGGCAAGAGACGCTGTTTCTGACAACCGATGCCGGTTTCAGCGAAATAGTCATAGATACCCATTCCCCGGCGCTACACCTTCTGCAGCAAGTCCGCGATGAAGCTCATCGTTTTGCGATCACTGGCCACCGCGCGCGACGCGCCAAAACCCGCCAGCAATCCCCGTTAGAGCAGATTCCCGGCCTGGGTCCTGCACGCCGACGCGAACTTCTCAAGTACTTTGGTGGTCAACAGGAGATACAACGAGCAAGCGAAGCTGATCTGGCACGGGCACCGGGGATCAGCACAAAGCTGGCAGCGGTCATTTATGAAGCATTACATAATGAGTAGAATGCGGCGATCTGCTGCTGAGCAGTCTGATACGCAAAAATCGCAGGAGAGCGTAGTGTATGAATATAGCCAATCTGGTGACAATCTCGCGGGTCCTGTTGGTGCCCGTGATTGTGCTGGTCTATTACAGCTCAATGCCCTTTAGTCAGCTGATTGCAGCGGTGTTGTTCACATTAGCCAGCATTACCGATTGGCTGGATGGATTTCTGGCCAGAAGGCTTAATCAGTTATCTGCGTTTGGTGCGTTTCTGGACCCGGTTGCTGACAAGTTGCTGGTGGTGATGGCATTAGTGTTGCTGACCGCCAACTACCCAGGCCCATGGTTTGTCATTCCCACTGCCATCATTATTGCCCGGGAAGTCTTTGTCTCGGCATTGCGGGAGTGGATGGCCAGTCGCAATTTGCGCGATGTTGTCGCTGTCGGATTTATCGGCAAAGTAAAGACCACTGTGCAGATGATTGCCATTATTGTGCTGCTGGCTTACACCCCGGCTCTGCCCGTGCTGATCCTGTATTCAGGTTATTTTCTGCTTTATTTATCGGCTGCTCTGAGTCTTTGGTCGATGATTATTTACCTGAAAAAAGCCCTGCCGGTCTTGCGATAAACCAGGCCAGAAAAACCGAAAAAATCAATTTTTGGTGCTTGACTTAAAATCGAATGGCATTAGAATGAGCGCCTCTTTCGCAGTAGCAGCAACGTCAATTTGGCGCGGTCAGAACGGTGAGAGTGGCATGAAAAATTAAGCGGGTGTAGCTCAGTTGGTAGAGCGCGACCTTGCCAAGGTCGAGGTCACGAGTTCGAGCCTCGTTACCCGCTCCAATTTTGGCCTTCTCAACCGGGCCTTATATTTCAGGCCTCAGGCCAGTCCGGGTAACTACCTGTCTGCCAGGTAACTTTGGAACAGTACAGGCTGGGTGGCAGAGTGGTCATGCAGCGGACTGCAACTCCGTGTACGCCGGTTCGATTCCGACCTCAGCCTCCATTCCAAACATTGTTTACCAGCCTGTCGCCTTGCGTTTTTTTCTGCCCGGGTGGTGAAATAGGTAGACACAAGGGACTTAAAATCCCTCGGGGGGAGACTCCCGTACCGGTTCGATTCCGGTCCCGGGCACCAATCAAATCCAGTAGTTAGCCGCAAGCTGCTTCTCGCGTTAAACACCATTATTTAGCGAATTGCACTAACATCGCTACTTGTCCAAATGCATCTCACCTTCTGAAAACCCACGATAAACAAGGGCTGTGGCACTTTTATCAGGGTTTGGCAAAATAATTGCATCTCAAGGCGAGAGAAACTACAAATGGACGCCACTATGAGCAACCCACAAAAGCCCGACCCGGATCGCCGCTACAGCAGCGAAGAAGTCGCCGACATCATTCGCCTGAGTCTGCAGGATGAAAGCCGCAGGAACAACGATGCACTGATTGATTACGATGAATTGATCGCAATTGCCAACGATGTTGGGGTCACCAGTGATCAGATTGATCATGCCGTTTACATGCTGCAGGAAGCACAACAGACCCGCGACAAGGAGAGCAGCCTGTGGTTGCGGTTCAAGGCTCATGCGCTGCTGTTCGCGGCCGTCAATTTGCTGTTGATCGCAATCAATCTACTCACGGGTTCCGACACCTTTTGGGCGATGTACAGTGTGTTTGGCTGGGGCTTGTTTCTGTTGGGTCATTACGCTGGCCTGCGTTATGCCCCGCAGTTTGTGGAGATTGCCATGCAGCGCGCCCGCAACCTGATGGATCTGCAGCAGCAAAACATCGCTGACACCGATGAGCAGGTGCTGTTCAGTACCACTGACTCGTTGGGCATGACGGAAACCTCTGGTATGCTCAGGCTGGACGCGGGAAAGCTGGTGATGGAATATCAGACCATCGATGCGCTGCTTGGCGTCGTAAAATCGTCGGTCAAGGTAGTGGAGATTCCCGTCTCCAATCTGTCTGCGGCGCGTATTGATCAGAAGCTCTGGAGCGCCGATCTGGTCTTGCAAGGCAAGTCCATGGGTGTGTTGAGCAGTGTGCCTGGTTCCAACCGTGGGCAGTTACGTGTCAAACTCAACCGCGAGTCTGTGTTGGCTGCCAAGGTGTTGATTAGTCATATTGGTGATAAGAAAAATGCGACAGCGCAGTGATAAATCTCATGCCCTTTGTTTCGGTAAGGACCTCATGCGACTTTTACTCAGTTTAGCGCTGGCATCCTTACTGCCAGCCGCCAATGCCCAGATCGCTCAGGCCGACGCGCGGCGTCTGGGTTCTCTGGAATTTAAACCTTGCAGTTTGTCGGCGCCGGGGCAGCCCGTCGCGGTGCAAGCGCTGTGCACACAGCTTGACGTGCCGGAGAATCGGGCGGAACCGGACGGCCGTATGATCTCGCTTGCCATAGCGTGGGTACCGGCGACGGGTGAAACGTCAGCGGATCCGGTGTTTATGCTGGCTGGTGGGCCGGGTCAGGGTGCTAAAGCGTCATATCCGTCGGTGGCTGCGGCATTTGCCGAGGTAAACCGCAGCCGTGACATCATTCTGGTTGATCAGCGTGGCACAGGTGACTCCAATCCTCTGGACTGTCGGCAGACAGCGGCACAGAATCAGTTTAACAGTGGGTCAGAAATGAATGCGGCGACTGCGCGCGAGTTTGCGTCAGTCTGCCTTGCGGAACTGTCCGATCGCGCTGATGTGCGCCACTACACCACGACTGATGCGATTGCCGATCTTGAAGCTGTGCGGATGGCCATAGGGGCACCGACCATAAATCTCTACGGCGCCTCGTATGGAACGCGCGTGGCGCAGCAGTTTGCGGCAGCGTACCCACTCAGTACACGCGCTGTGGTTATCGACAGTGTGGTCCCCAATGATCTGGTGTTAGGCGCCGAGCACGCCAGAAATATTGAGGCGGCGTTGCAATCACAATTTGCTCGCTGTCAGGCCGAAAATGCCTGTGCCACGTCACTGGCAGATCCGCTGGCGGCGGTGGCGCAAGTGCGTGCGGCGCTGGCGGTTCCCGGTCTTGCTCCGGTGCGGTACCGCGACGCAACGACCGGACAATGGCATGAGGAGGTGCCAACCATGGGGCACTTGAGCATCCTGCTGCGTATGTATGCCTACTCGCCGGTCACCGCCGTGCTGCTGCCGGTGGTTGTCAGCCAGGCGCTGGCAGGTGATTACGCCGCGTTGCTGGCTCAGACCAGATTTATCACTGAGTCGCTGGGCGATCAGATCATGCTTGGGCTGCAGCTTGCTGTGACCTGCAGCGAGGACGCAGACGAGATGAGCGCTGATCCGGCCGATGAGGGCACGGTCATGGGCAGTGAGTTGGTGAGTTTCACGTTGGCGCAGTGCGCTGAATGGCCCCGCGGGCAGCGTCGTGATAACTTCCGCGTGCCGCTAACCGGCGATTTGCCGGTGCTGGCGATCAGCGGTGAATTTGATCCGGTCACGCCACCACGCTACGGGGATACAGCGATTGCGCAGCTGAATAAGGCGCGGCATCTGGTGTTAAAGGGCCAGGGGCATACGGTGATTGGCTCTGGCTGCATGCCAACTTTGTTTGCACAATTTATTGAATCGGCGGATGCCAGCGCGTTGGATGCCGGTTGTCTGGATCGCCTGGCGCCGTTGCCACCCGGCAGCGGTTTGCACGGATGGGAGCCCTGAGAACGTCGCCATGATTGAACTAACCAATCTGCACAAATGTTTCAAAACCAAAACCGGCACAGTAACCGCTGTTAATGGCGTGAGTTTCCGGGCTGAAGATGGCGCTATCACCGGTTTGCTGGGACCTAACGGCGCCGGTAAAACCACCACCATGCGTATTCTCTACACGCTGATGAAAGCGGATCAGGGTAGTGTGCTGGTGGATGGTCTGGATACCACCCGTGATGCGGATGCGGTCCGCCGCTTACTCGGGGTATTACCGGACGCGCGCAGCCTCTACAAGCGGTTGACCGCTCGGGAGAACATCACCTACTTCGGCCGACTGCACGGCATGGATGAGGCCAGCATCCGCACAAACACCGATCGTCTGGTAGAAGAGCTGGGTATGGCTGATTTTATCGACCGGCGCACAGAAGGTTTCTCACAGGGTCAACGCACCAAAACTGCGATTGCGCGCGCCTTGGTGCATAACCCAAAAAACGTGATTCTCGATGAACCAACTAACGGCCTTGATGTGATGACCACTCGAGCCTTGCGTGACTTCCTGAAAACACTGCGCGCAGAGGGTCGCTGTGTGATTCTGTCCAGCCACATCATGCAGGAAGTCGGCGCCCTTTGTGATCATATTGTGGTGATTGCCAAGGGACGTGTTACCACTCAGGGTTCGCCCGATGAACTGCTGAAGCAAACCGGTGAATCAACGTTGGAGGATGCGTTTGTCAAAGCCATTGGCGCTGACGAGGAGGGTTCAACATGAGAACACTGATTACGGTGATGATAAAGGAGCTCACTGAAACCTTTCGTGACCGCAAAATCATCATTAACGGACTGCTGATGGTGCCATTGCTGGTGCCTGTGCTTATTTTGGGCATGGGTGCGCTCGCACAAAGCCGCGCGGAGATACAACTGGAGTCGGAACTCTCGCTGCCGGTGTTGGGCGCCGACTACGCGCCTAACCTGGTCGCCTATTTGTCCACACAGAACATCCGCATTGAACCGCCGCCTGCCGATGTGGAAGCGATGATCAGCAATCAGGAACGTGATGTCATCCTCAGAATCGATGAGTCATACGCTGATGACTGGCGTCAGAGCCGGGCCGCTACTGTCGAAATTCTGTTTGATAGCTCGCGTCAAGATGCACAGATCCCGGTACGACGCGTGGAACGCGCTCTTGAGGGTTATTCTCGTCAGGCAGGCGCAGTGCGGCTGATAGCACGCGGCGTGGACCCGGCATTGAATCAGGCTGTGCGAGTAACCTATCGCGACTTGGCAACCAACGAATCCAGGCGCGGCATGTTACTGGCATTTTTGCCGTATCTGCTTATTCTTACAGCCTTTTTGGGCGGTGCTTATCTGGTAATGGACGCCACAGCGGGCGAGCGCGAACGGCAGTCTTTGGAACCGCTGTTGGCGACGCCCGCGTCACGAGTTGCCATCATGAGCGGCAAAATTGCAGCGGCCTGTGTGTTTGGCATGTTGGTGTTATTGCTGACACTGCTCAGTTTCAAGCTCAGTTTTACCTTTGTGCGCAGTGGCCCGTTTGCCGGCATGGAAGTGACGATGTTGGCGATTGGCAAGTTGTTAATTATTCTGTTGCCCATGGTGTTAATCGGCACCGCGTTGCTGACATTGATTTCCGCCTCGGTTAAAAGTCTGAAGGAAGCCCAGAGTTATATGGGCATCCTCATGATGTTGCCGGTGCTGCCTACCGCAATCCTGTTGGTAAACCCGGTCAAAAATGCCCTGTGGATGTTTGCCACGCCTTTTCTGGCGCAGAACCAGCTGATTCTGATGGTGCTCAGGGCGGAGACCATCAGCATGGTGCAATGGACCACGTATCTGGGTGCAGGTTTTGGTCTGGGCGCTGTGCTTTGGTGCATTGCAGCCAGCCTTTATCACAGTGAGAGATTGGCTATCTCTGCTTAGGTGGCAATACTTGGGTTATTGGATGATAATCGCCGCCAGTGATCACAATTGAAACCAGGTAGATGGCGAGTGAGAAGATTGCCGTTCAAAGCAATTCAACTGCAGCTTGCGGTCCTGCTGATTGGGTTGCTACTGACAGCGGTGTTTGTCAGATTTGATCTGCTGCTTCGACAGGAACAGCAGATCAGAGAGGCACAACAAACGCTCAGTGCGGTCAGTGCCGATCGTCACCTTGATCTGAACCAACCCGATCAACAACAGTTTTCTGACGAGTTTGATCAGTTTACCCGCACGCTCGATGACCTCACCAGTGGCATACTCAGTATGCAAATCGCGCCAGGCGGTATTGTCCGTTACGTCTCCAATATTGACAGGAATTCTGCAGCGATTGGTCATGACCTGCTGGTGGATGGTGCGCGCCGCGATCAGGTGCTGCGCACTATCCGCGACAGACGCACGATTGTTGATGGCCCACTGGACTTGTTGCAGGGCGTTAATGCGATTATTGCCCGCAAACCCGTGAGCGTTGTTATGACCTGATTTTTATGGATTCTTAAATGCCAGTCATGGATGGTCTTGCCGCCGCCAGCAATATTCGCGAGCGTGACGGTCACGCATCCCTGCCGTGGATTGTGTCAGAGTTGCGTTCATGAACCACCTCGATCAGCTTACGCCGTACTCAAACTGAGCACTGTATGCCCCTGAAGTTTTACCCGGCCATGTACAACTGGCCATCAAACCGGATCTGCTTATGAAAACCTTACAATTGAACAAAGGGCGCGATACGTCTGTTATACGCCACCATCCGTGGATATTCTCCGGTGCGGTCGACAAAGTGTCGGGCAACCCGCAGGCCGGCGATACGGTCACCGTGCTGGATGCTGCGGGCAAAGCACTGGGTCTTGCAGCCTGGTCACCGTCATCACAAATCCGCGCACGGCTGTGGACTGTGGATGCGTCTCAGCAGGTGGACGCTGCCTTTATCCGCTTACGTGTGCAACGTGCGGTGCAGCGGCGGGCACATCTGTTAGGTGCAACACGCACCGCGGTGCGGCTGGTCTATGCCGAATCGGATGGTCTGCCGGGGCTGATTGTGGATCGTTACGGCGATTTTCTGTCCTGCCAGTTTCTGAGCACCGGTCCGGAATTCTGGCGTGACACCATCATTGCAGCGCTGCGCGAGTTTTCTCCGTGTGTGGGCATTTATGAGCGTTCTGACGTCAATGTGCGCAAACATGAAGGTCTGCCGCAGCAAACCGGCGTGTTGTGGGGTGAAGAGCCACCAGAGTCGGTTGAGATTGTTGAGCAGGATAGAATTTTTGAGGTCAACATCAAACAGGGACATAAAACCGGTTATTACCTCGACCAGTTTGATAACCGCTCGCTGGTGCAGTCTTACTGTCGTGAGCGGGTGGGTAGTGCGCAGGCTGTGCGCCGCGTGTTGAATTGTTTTTCCTATACCGGCGGTTTTGGTGTGGCGGCGCTCAAAGGCGGCGCAGAGCATGTCATCAATATCGATTCATCCTCGCCATCATTGCAGGTCGCTGCCAATAACCTTGCGCTCAATGGTTTTGAGCCCGAGCAGGCTGATCTGGTGCAAGCCAATGTGTTTGAGTATCTGCGCGAACTGCGGCAGCAGGAGCAAACCTTTGATCTGGTGGTTCTGGATCCGCCCAAATTTGCCGAGACAAAATCACAATTCCTGAAAGCGGCGCGTGCCTACAAAGATATCACCCTGCAGGCCGCGCAACTGATTGCCACCGGGGGCACGCTGGTCAGTTTTTCGTGTTCGGGTGCAATCGATCCGGCCTTGTTCCAGAAAATCACCGCCGATGGTCTGCTGGATGCCGGCCGTGAAGGGCGCATTACCCACTATCTGCATCAGTCTGAAGATCATCCGGTGGGCCTGCCATTTCCGGAGTCTTTGTATCTGAAGGGGCTGGT
>CANHAR010000090.1 GCA_947458495.1 Gammaproteobacteria bacterium
CGAGACGGTAGCGCAGTTTGATAACCAGCTGACTATCGAGCGGCGCTTCCCACACATTATCAAATTGGTCACCGAAGTTAAGTAAGGTGCGCCGCTGATTGCCTGCGCGTGAGTACACCACAAAAAGATCCGACAAAGGCGCAATTTCCCAACGATAACGAATCTGGAAATTCATGTTGGAGATTGAAAAACTGTCGGTCGGTCCCGGTGGTTTGGCACCTTCCACCAGATCCCGGCTGCGGGTAGGCGCGTTTTTGGGCAGAATAAAAAAGCGGTCTTCGGCAGCCTTGATACCAACCCATTGCAATCCCATGGTCAGTTGTTGACGCGCTGAAATGAAGTACTCCATCTTGAACGCGGTTTCCCACTGACTGGTCTGGAACGTGGTGAAATCCTGGCCGGACTGGTGCAACAGCCAACCATCACGATCCTGATAAACAATCGTGCCATTCATACTGAAATTCGGCACCGGGCGCCAGGTGATACCGGCGTCGTATCGCTCGCTGTAACCCCCGGCAAACTCAGTCGAGCGACCTGCGCCTGCGCTGTAGCTGACAGCCTGTGCGGTATTGGTGGTGTAACTGGCACTGAAATTGGTGCGCTCGCGTGTTGCAAAACTGCCATTACCAAAACTATTGAGGTCATCGTAGCGTTTGGGGAAATGCTGGAAGTTGAGGTTGACCCGCGCCAGATTATTCAGAGTAATTGTGGTGCTCATCACCGGGATCGCGTTATTGGTGCGGTCACCATCCAGATTCTCTTCATAACGCAGAAAGGGATTGACGCGGATATCACGTACACGGGTCAGACCGGTTTTTACCCATTCAAACCGGTACCAGGCCTCAACAGCGTTGTTTCGCTCTTGATAACCAAAATCATTGATGTCAATGGTGTCATCAAGATAGGTCAGATTCAGCGTGTGCTTAAAACCTACACGAGGCGTGTAAATGATGTCAGTAAAGGCACCATATCCCTGGCCTTTCTGTTCAGAATCCGAGGTCACCACCTGACCATCAAAGTTCCAGATGCCGCCTTGTGTCAGGTATTTGAAGTCAACGGCGTGCACTGCTGCATCGGATTGATCGTGTGCCACCAAGGTACCAATATAGCCCAGCCCCCGGTACGCAGCGCCACCGCCCTGATCCTCATACAACACGCGGAAAGCGGTGAAGTCACGGCCAGTTTGTGTGTAGCGATTGCCATTATTTGCCTTGAACAGTGTCTCGTCTTCACTGGCCGCCAGCACACCATAACGGAAGCTGCCCACCTGCCCCGTGGCCTTGACGGCACCCAACAAATCCGCAGTCTGCAAACGCTCGCGTGCGGACAATGCGACACCGGCAGGCAAAACTGGCGCACGGGGCCGTCCGCCGATACGCCGGGTGTTCAGGATGGTAAAGCGTTTGCCGGTGCTGCCGTTAGAACGCGCCGAGGTGTTAAACACTTCCTGGCCTTCCTGGAAAAACAGGCGCTTTTCCGGGAAAAAGGTCTCACTGGCAGTCAGATTGACATCAACGTCGTCGGCTTCGGCCGATCCGAAATCAGGATTTAATGTCGCCGTCATCTGAAAATTGGATGACGGTCTCCAGAACAGATCAACACCGGTGCGATGTGTCCAGTCATTGTCAATTTCGTCATAGGTGGATGCCACTGACGGAAACAGACTCCACTGCTGGCGGGGATTCACACCGTCAAGTTGCAGTAGGGGAAAATTGCTGAGGAAAATAGCGTCGGATTTGGCGATGGTTGGCCAGGCGTAGTTCTGGTTTAAGTGTGCCACTACACGTTCGGAGTAAATGCCGATTTCACGGGTCCCCTCGCGAAAGGGCATCGCCAACTGCCCCCAGGGAATGTAGTACTCAGCAGACCAACCGGTGGCGGTCTCAGCGGTTGCGCCATACCAGGCGCCATCCCACTGACTGTTGTACTGGCGCTCCGGCAAAATAGTCCCGTCCATCTGATTGTCACCCAGCGCAAGACTCACCCAGTATCCAAACTGGCCTTCGCCTGAGGTATCCAATGTAATCGACAAACGGTCACGGTTCAGTTCGCGGTTATCACGGCCGCTGATGCGTCGCACCAATGTGTCGGGCGGCTGATCCATCTCCGCACTCAGGTAAATGCCGCGCGAGGTATAAAACACCCGCAAGCGCGTGTCGTACGGAGCCGGACCCAGGGTCTCAGGCTCTACCACACCCATTCCACTGAACGTGGGGATCTGTGACCAGACAGCATCATCAAGCCGGCCATCAATATCGATGGCAACGTCGTCGGACATTTCAATCAGTTGCAGTTTCAGTTCGCGGCCAACACGGCCCTGAAAACTGCCGTCATTCAGGTTTACCCCAGAGGATAATGGCTGAGCCAAAACCCCTGGGGTCGTTAATACAGAAATTATTCCAGCAAGGGAGAGACGGTACAAAGGTTTCAAAACAACATTCCTATCAGTGACCATGATTCGTAAGATATTCATCAGGAACCGGAATCTGCCATCCGCAGCCGCGTTTGTCCATGCCTTTTACCTACTCAAACCCTGCCTTTTATCGCCTGACGCTTGTTTGTTACAAACTGTTGCTGAATAATCCGGAACAGTCATCTTTTGACACTGACGACCGGGGAAAACAAAAATGAAAAGCGCCTCTATACGAAGAAAAAATGTTGGTCCTGCCTCACTGACAATTGTGCTTGCTCTGATGGCCTCGTCGGCCTTCGCACAATATGACACCCCTCGCCTGCCCAATGGCCAACCTGATCTGCAAGGCATCTGGAGCAATAAAACGCTCACACCCCTGACGCGTGACCGGGCGCTGGGTGATGCACGTCAACTGACGCCCGAGCAGGTAGCCGCTAAAGAAGGCGCCCAGGCAGCATTTGTAGAGGCCGAATATGCGCCCAGCGACCCCAATCGCGAAGCCGGTGCCGGCGCACAAGGGGGCAATGACGGCAACACCGAAGATGGTTATAACGAGTTCTGGAAAGAAGAAGGTGACCGCATACAAAAGATCAATGGCGAGTACCGCTCATCCATCGTCATTGAACCCGCCAACGGCCAGATCCCTTTTATCCCCGATCGCAGTCTACGCAGACGTCTGCCTGAGGGTGTCTCTGCCAATGATGGCCCGGAAGGCCGACCACTGGCAGAACGCTGCCTGTTGTCGTTTGGCAATCACTCCGGCCCGCCCATGTTGCCTGTGATGTACAACAACAATTATCAGATTGTGCAAAACGACGACTACGTGATGATCATGGCGGAAATGAATCACGATGCCCGCATCATCAAACTCAATGATGAACCCGATCTGCATATGCAGAAATGGATGGGAGACTCCGTAGGTCGCTGGGAAGGCGACACCCTCGTGGTGACCACCACCGGCTTTCATCCCCAGCAACTGGTGTTTGGCGCCTCACAGAACCTGACCATCACCGAGCGTTTCACACGCACGGCGGAAGCAGAAATCCTCTACGCGTTTACCATCGAAGACCCAACGGTTTACACCGAGCCCTGGACAGGTGAACTGATGTTTAATGCGCGTCCGGCAGGCGAAAAAATCTTTGAGTATGCCTGCCATGAAGGCAACTATGCCCTGCCCGGCGTGCTGGCCGGGGCGCGTATGGCTGAGCTGGAAGCGACTCAGTAACAAGGTAAAAACACCCGATGCTGGAGTGGTTTGCACGCATAGAACTGTCCACGCTCAGCATTGGTGTGCGTGAAGTGTGGTGGGTGTTTCCCTCTGTGCTGGTCATCCACTCATTATCCATGGCGATGATGGCGGGATTTGGTGTGGTGATCAGCGCGCGTGCGATGGGCTTTGCGGCAGGTCTGCCCATGCATACGCTGCAGCGTTTTAAACCTTTGCTGTGGGCAGGGCTGGCAGCTGCCACCTTTTCCGGCCTGGTACTGCTGCTGGGTTATCCCGCCAAAGCACTGACTAACCCTCTGTTTTACATCAAGTTACTCGTACTCATCGGCACCAGTTGGCTGAGCTTGCAATTGCTGAGCAACCGTTGGCCTGCCCCCTCTGCCAATCAACTTGCACTGTTATGCCTGTCGGGCTGGATTGCGGTGATTTTTGCCGGTCGTTTTCTGGCTTATACACATTCGGTGTTACTGGCGTCGTGGTTGGTTTCACCGGCGGGAGGTTAATGCGTGTCACTGGTTGAAACCCTGACGGCTATCGGCCACCACAGCGGCATTTTTGCGTTTATGAATACGCAGTGGGGCTGGCCGCTGATCGAGTCATTGCATTTTACCGGGCTGACACTGCTGCTGGGCACCGTGGGCTTGTTTGATCTGCGATTGTTGGGGCTTGGCAAGGGCATTCCCATCAAAGCGCTACATTCACTGGTGCCCCTCGGTGTTGCCGGGTTTGTCTTGAATACACTGACCGGCTTTATGTTTGTGGTCAGTGATCCGGGCCAGTATGTGTACAACCCGGCTTTCCAGACCAAAGTGTTGGCGATGATCCTGGCCGGGATCAACGTGCTGGTGTTTTACGCGGTGATGGCAGGTCGTATCAGCGTACTGCCCAACCACATGACCGTACCGATGCCGGCACGGGTGATTGCATTGATCTCTCTCAGCTGCTGGTGTGCAGTGATTGCTGCGGGTCGCTTGATTACGTTTTATCGGCCACCTGAATTCTGGTGTTTCTGGTGCTGAAGCGTTTATCCTGCGACATGTGTTGTTCAGCGCTCAGCGAGGACCTTATGCAAGGTAAAAAACTGCTTCTGGCGACTGCCGTTCTGGCTGCGCTGTCACTGTCAGCCTGTGGCGAAACTCCGCCAGAAACAACCAACAACTCGATAGAAACCGCGCTGGTCAGCACGCTGATTGCCGAGGAAGTCAGCGTGGCCGAACTGCAGACCGCCATGGCCAGTGGCGAACTGACAGCGGCGGCCATCGTTGAACACTACCTGGATCGTATTCAAACACTCGATGGCACGACCAACTCCGTGGTTGAAATTAACCCGGATGCGCTGAGCATCGCTTTGCAACTGGATCAGGAACGCGCCGCCGGGCGGGTGCGCTCAGCTCTGCACGGCATTCCGGTTCTGCTAAAGGACAACATCGACACCGCTGACAACATGAAGACCACGGCGGGTAGTATGGCCTTGCTCGGCGCACCAACTCCGGCGCACGACGCCTTTGTTGTGCAGCAACTGCGGGATGCCGGCGCCGTGATCCTTGGCAAAACCAATCTCAGTGAATGGGCCAATTTCCGTTCCAGCAGTTCATCAAGCGGCTGGTCCGCACGCGGCGGGCAGACCCGCAACGCCTATAACAACGATGTTACCCCGTGTGGTTCAAGTTCGGGTTCGGGTGTTGCCACGGCCGCCAACCTCACCGTGCTGTCAGTAGGCACTGAAACCGATGGCTCAATTATCTGCCCGGCCAGCAATAACAGCCTGGTTGGCATAAAGCCCACGCTGGGATTGGTGTCGCGCAGCGGCATTATCCCTATCGCACACAGTCAGGATACCGCCGGGCCGATGGCACGCTCGGTCGCTGACGCCGCAGCGATGTTAACCGCGATGGTGGGTGCGGACCCCGCTGACAGCATTACCCGGAATGTAGTGACCAGCGATCCGGTTGACTACAGCAACTACTTGCAAATCGGCTCACTGAATGGCAAACGCATCGGGGTAATGCGCAGTGTGTTTGGGCGCAATCCGGCAGTGGACAGGCTCATGGAACAGGCTGTACTGGCCATGCGTAACGCTGGCGCTACCGTTATTGATCTGGATATCCGCAATACCCCGGAGGTCAGCGCCGCCGAATACGAAGTGCTGTTGTTTGAGTTCAAAGAGGGCATAAACCGGTACCTGACCCAGCGTGGTGGTTTTTACCAGTCACTGGAACATCTGATCCGCTTTAATGAGGTGAATCCCGAGACTCAGATGCCACATTTTGGGCAGGAAATTTTTATGCAAGCACAGGCCAAAACCGACCTTCGCGATCCCGCTTATGTGTCTGCGCTCAGTACTGCAAAAACCGGCAGCCAATCCATCCTTGATGATGCGCTGAGTGCCAATCAACTGGACGCCATTGTGGCACCCAGCAACGGACCTGGCTGGCTGATTGATCTGCAAAACGGTGACGATGGCAGCACTGTCAACTATGTCTCCAGCGCGGGACTGGCGGCCATTTCAGGTTATCCGGCGATTACCGTTCCTGCGGGTTTTGTGAATGGTTTGCCCGTAGGCATTTCCTTTATGGGCGCGGCATTTTCTGAACCGGTACTGATTGCCATGGCTTATGACTTTGAACAGAAGACACTGGCGCGACGAGCACCGGGACAGCATTAAACACCTGACTTTTATCTTGATAGTCAAACGTGAACAACCACAGGGAAACGCCCGATGATTCAACCCGGCTTTATGGTGCTGCAAAGCAACCGACTTGAGAACCTGCGCCGGGTGACTGTGGAGTGGCTGCGGCGTTATCCGCTGAACCCGCTGGAAAATGAAGTATTGCTGGTGCAAAGCAACGGTATTTCGCAGTGGCTGAAACTGGCGCTGGCTGCCGACGTGGACAACGCAGATCCCATGGAGTCGGGTTGCGGCATCGCAGCTGCCATGGAGATCAGTTTGCCGGGGCGTTTCCACTGGCGCGCCTATCGGGCCGTGCTCGGTGATCTGCCGGAGACTTCGCCGTTTGACAAGCCCCTGCTGAGCTGGCGATTGCTACGGCTGCTGCCGTCACTGCTGCATGATCCCGAGTTTGCAGCGCTGAAACACTTTCTCAACAACGACCGTGGCCAGCGCAAGCAGTTTCAGCTGGCGCAGCGCCTTGCCGATCTGTTGGATCAATACCAGATTTACCGCGCAGACTGGCTCAATGACTGGGCCAACGGTGTCAACCGTATCACCCGCAGCAAACAATCCGCTGGTTTGCCCGCAGAACAATCCTGGCAGGCCGCGTTATGGCGACGATTGTTAGAGGATATCCCCGCGCCGCTTCGCCACAGTGGCCGCGCTCAGGTACATCAACAGTTTCTGGATGCCTGCCAGTTACTGAACAACCATAACAAACCAGCCGCCCTGCCACGTCGTGTGGTGGTATTTGGTTTGTCGTCATTACCAGCACAGACACTGGAAGTCCTGGCTGCGATATCACACTGCACACAGGTGGTCCTGTGTGTGCATAACCCCTGCCAACACTATTGGGGCGATATTGTTGACCCCCAACAATCATTGGGGCTGTTCAAAAGACCATACCGGCGGCAGGCGGCACGTGCTGATTTTCCGGCGTTAGTTGCCGACACCACCGGCACTCACATGGATGATCTGTTTATGCGCGGCAATCCCCTGCTGGCGGCCTGGGGTAAACAGGGGCGTGACTATATCCGCTTGCTGGATGAGCATGATGAGCGCAGCATTTACGAACCACTGTTTCAGTCAGCACAGTTAAAAATTGATGTGTTTGATGCGCCCGACGAACAACATCTGCTCGGACAACTGCAGGGCGACATTTTTCACTTGCGCAGTGCTGATGAAGCACGCCAGGCAGCCACTGATGCAGCCTGCGTCGCTGAGCTTGTTTTGAAACCTGGCATCAACCCCAGCATCAACCCCAGCATCAGCTTTCATATTGCCCACAGCGCACAACGTGAAGTGGAGATTCTGCAGGATCATCTGTTGCAGTTGTTTAATCAGGATGCCGATCTGCGCCCGCGCGATGTGCTGGTCATGGTGCCGGATATCAACCAATTTGCGCCTGCGGTTCAGGCGGTGTTTGGCCGTCTGGATTATCAGGACAAGCGTTTTATTCCGTTCACATTGTCTGATCAGGGCAAACGCCATCAGGCGCCGGTGTTAAAAGCGTTGGAGATGTTGTTGCAACTGCCGTCAGCGCGACTGGGTGTCAGCGAATTGCTGGATTTTCTGGATATTGGCGCTGTGCAAACGGCCTTTGGGTTCAGTGCCGACGACAAGCCGCTGCTGCACCGCTGGATAGAACAAGCCGGCATCCGTTGGGGAATAAATGCAGCACATCGCGCCAGTTTTGGAATAAGTGCGCTTGATAACAACAGTGCGCTTGAACAGAACACCTGGCACTTTGGATTGCGTCGTATGCTGCTGGGTTATGCCATTGGCAGAGGCCAGCACGGAGCTGCGTCACAGTGGCAGGATATCGAAGCATTTGATGAAGTCGGCGGACTGAGCGCGGCGTTAGTGGGCAAACTGGCACACCTGCTGCGTCAGCTAGAACAGAGCTGGACAGTCATGCGCGAACCGGCAACAGTCACGCAGTGGACCTTGCGGCTGAGTTTGCTGTTGTCGCAGTACTTTGTTGCCGATGAGGATGAGGATTTGTTGCTGGTATCGCGGGTGGAAAAAGTGCTACGCGACTGGCGTGACGCCTGTATAGAAGCCTCATTCACGGATGTATTAAGCATCGATGTGGTACGCGAATTTATACTCGAACAACTGGATGTCCAGCCCTTGACACAACGTTTTCTGGCGGGGTCAGTTAACTTCGCCACGTTGATGCCCATGCGCGCCATTCCGTTTAAACACATCTGTCTGCTGGGTATGAATGATGGCGACTATCCGCGCCAAGTGCCTTCCGTGGACTTTGATCTGATGCGCCATGATTATCGACCCGGCGATCGCTCGCGCCGCGATGACGATCGTTACCTGTTCCTCGAAGCACTGCTGTCAGCGCGGCAATCCTTGTACATCAGCTGGACCGGGCGCAGTATCCGTGACAACAGCGAACGCCCGCCCTCGGTCTTGGTAGCCCAGTTGCGCGATTATCTGCAGACAACATATAACTCCGCTCTGCTCAACAGCATGACCCGCGAGTATCCTCTGCAACCCTTCAGTTCGCGCTACTTTGATGCCGCGTCTGATCTATACACGTATGCCGCTGAATGGGCACAGACCGGGCAGGCGCCGCGGGCACCGCAGACTCAAACTCAACACACGGACACACGACAGACAGTTGCTCTCAACGTTCGCCACATCGGTCTGAGTGATCTTGAAAAACTGATGCGAGTACCTGCCGAGGTGTTTTTTGAGCAGAGTCTGGGCGTGATATTCGCTTCTGAAGACGTCACCACAGAAGATCATGAAGTGTTTGCGGTGGACGGATTGGCAAACTGGAACATACAGCAGCAACTCATCAAAGACGCGGTCGCTGCCATAAAAAGCTCAGCTAACGGTATCGACATCGCCGACCTGTTGCTGACACTGATGGGCAAACAACAACGCAGCGGCAATCTGCCCATCACGCCGTTTGCTGAATCCTATGCCACAAAAACCGTGCAGCGTTTGCGTAAACCTCTGCAGATTTTTTCTGACCTTCTGTGTGACTATTCTGAAAAACAAAGTCTGCACATAGTGCTTGATTCCACCGATAAACAAGTGGCGCTATCTGATCAGGTCAGTGATTGTTGGCAACAGCCGGGCAACCCTGAACAGCGCATTCGCTGTGTGTTGCTGAATAGTCAGTTATGGAGTGGCAAAGACGGCAAACAGGCCGCTGTCAAATGGCACTACCTGGCACGTTTATGGCCTGGGCATCTGGCGGCTCAACTTGACGGGCCGATAACAACACATATTCTCGGACCTGAGACGCATGAAGAGCTTGCACCACTGGATACGGAAGAGGCTCAACGGCAGTTAAGGTCACTGATCGATCTCTGGCAGCACAACCTTGTTTCACCCTTGGCGGCCAGTGTTAAAACCAGCTGCGCCATGCTGACAACACCAGAAGGCAAATCTGGGCAGACAGTTGCGCGCAAATTGTATGACGGCGTTTACAAGGTCAACGGTGAAGTGCAGGAACATTATGCCTTGGGCAGGTTATGGCCAGACTTCGAACAACTGTATCGCAGCAATTTTGTGAGTGACAGTGAACAGCTGTACGGCAAACTCACTGAACATTGGCAGAGCCATCGCGGGAAAAATGCACAAAATGCAGCAGATACGGGAGATCAAACATGAGTGAATCCCTGGATATCCGCACATTTCCGTTGTACGGCAGCCGGCTGATTGAAGCCAGCGCGGGCACTGGCAAAACCTGGACCATTGCGCTGCTGTATACACGCCTGATTTTGCAGCATGGCCATGAACATGCGTTTAACCGCGCATTGACCCCTGAACAGATACTGGTGGTGACCTTCACCGATGCCGCCACACAA
>CANHAR010000091.1 GCA_947458495.1 Gammaproteobacteria bacterium
GGAGTTCCATGTCACCTTGAGCAACGCTATTGGCGCGAGCATCAGTAATGCCACGGGTTTTGGTGTGGTTTGGGATGATGGCACGGGTAGCGGTGGTAGCGATAACGATATGCCAACCCTGTCGGTGAGCAGTCCGACGGTGACGGAAGGCGGCTACGCGGTCTTTACGGTCAGCCTGAGCAAACCCTCGATGGTACCGGTCGGTTTTACCCCAAGTCTGATCAGTGGCACCGCGACGCTGGGAACTGATACGGCCGCGGCGAACACACTGGAAGTGTCCAATGATGGCGGCAGCACTTGGCGTGCAGTTAACACTGATGCCGTGAGCTTTGTCCCTGGTCATGATCCTGTGCAGCTGAGTACAGTGACAACTCTGCATCTGCGTATCGCGACCACCGATGACACATTCGCTGAAAGCAGTGAAAACTTTACGCTGTCCTCCGGCGTGATCCACAACGGCGAAGTCACCAATATCGGATCTGCCGCCAGCGGCACGGCGACCATAACGGATAACGATGCGGCCTCCACCCTGGCAATCAACGATGTGACGGTCAATGAAGCGGCCGGTACAGCAACGTTCACCGTCACCCGCAGCGGCGCTACCGGTGTGGCGGCATCGGTGGACTACGCAACCAGCAACAACAGTGCTATCGCAGGCAGTGACTACATAGCAGCCAATGGCACGCTGAGCTTTGCACCCGGTGAGACCACAAAAACCATCACCATCACCATCCTCAATGATGAGGTGTTTGAGCTCGCTGTGGAGTTCAACATCACACTGAGCAACGCGATTGGCACGAGCATCAGTGATGCTACCGGTGTTGGTGTGATTTGGGATGACGGCACGGGTAGCGGTGGTAGCGATAACGATATGCCAACGCTGTCGGTGAGCAGTCCAACGGTGGCAGAAGGCGGCTACGCGGTCTTTACGGTCAGTCTGAGCAAACCATCGATGGTACCGATCGGTTTTACCCCAAGTCTGATCGCAGGCACTGCAACGCTGGGAACTGATACAGCGGCGGCGAACACACTGGAAGTGTCCAATGATGGTGGCAACACTTGGCGTGGGGTCAATACTGATGCCGTGAGCTTTGTCCCAGATCAGGATCCTGTGCTGCTGAGTACAGTGACAACTCTGCATCTGCGTATCGCGACCACTGATGACAGTCTGGCTGAGGGTAGTGAAAACTTTACGTTATCCACCGGCTTTATGCACAACGGCGAAGTCACCAATATCCGTGGCACCAGCGGCACGGCGACCATCACGGATAACAATGCGGCCCCGACGCTGGCGATCAACGATGTGACGGTCAATGAAGCGGCCGGTACAGCGACGTTCACCGTGACCCGCAGCGGCGCTACCGGCGCGGCGGCATCGGTTGACTACGCAACCAGCAACGACAGCGCTAGCGCAGGCGCTGACTACACCGCTGCCAATGGCACGCTGAGCTTTGCGGCCGGCGAGACCACAAAAACCTTCACCATCAGCATCCTCAATGATGAGGTGTATGAAGGCAGTGAAGTATTTAATGTCACCTTGAGCAACGCTAACGGCGCAAGCCTCAGTGATGCCAGCGGTGTTGGTACGATCAAAGATGACGGCGCTGGTAGCGGCGGCAGTGATAACGATACCCCCACGCTGTCGGTGAGCAGTCCAACGGTGTCAGAGGGCAATTACGCGGTCTTTACGGTCAGTCTGAGCAAAGTCTCCACCACCGCGGTGAGCTTTACCCCGAGTCTGATCGCAGGCACTGCAACGCTGGGAACCGATACAGCGGCCGCGAACACACTGGAAGTGTCCACCGATGCTGGCAGCACCTGGAGCACGGTCACAGGGGCGGTGAGCATTGCGGCGGGTCAGAGCTCGGTGCAACTACGTCTTGCCACCTCCACTGATACCCTGCACGAGGGCAGCGAGAGCTTCAGCCTGTCAACCGGTACACTCAGCGGCGCGCTGACCAACACAGGCGCCGCCAGCGGCACGGTCACCATCACGGATAACAATGCGGCGTCCGTCCGCAGCGTCAGTTCGCAAAGCGTGACCGAAGGGACTTCTTCCGTATTCACGGTCGCGGTGGTCAATAGCTCCACTGCACAGAGCTACAGCCTCGCGCTGGCTGGCGTCAGCGCCTCACTGCGCGCTGATTTCACGGATAGCATGGAGTTCAGCAGCGGTGTTACGTATGAAGCTAATACTGGCACTGTCAAAGTCCCTGCTGGTGTGACCAGTTTCACCGTTTCTGTCCCAACGATAGACGATTCCATTGCTGAATCGAGTGAAATCTTTACCCTGACCGTTGGTGGTCAGCAGGGCACAGCGACCATTTCAGACAACAACAATGCCGGCGTTAAGATAAGCGAAACTGCTGTTATCACTTCCGAGTCAGGCTCCAGTGCCGGCTTTGCGGTGGTTCTTGATTCACAGCCTACCGCTGATGTTTCCGTCATTGTCAGTGGTCTGGATGCCACAGAGGGTCGACTGAGTGCCAACTCGGTCATCTTTACAGCCTCAAACTGGAACGTTCCACAAACGATAACGGTCACCGGTGTAGACGATTTCGTGGTGGATGGTGACATCCGTTACACATTGCAGCTGACAGCGAGTTCTGCTGACAGCAGTTATGCGGGCAGAAGCGCAAGTGTAGTGATCACCAATCAGGATAACGATAAGGCTGGATTCACGCTGGCCGGCAGTAATCTGATCACCAGTGAGTCAGGCACATCATCCAATTTCACGGTGAAACTGGATGCCCAGCCAACCGGAACTGTGACCATCAATTTGTCTGGTAATGATGCTACCGAGGGTTCGTGGAATACCCAAGCTCTGGTGTTTACCGCGGATAACTGGAACAGCGCACAAACTGTGGCGGTGACAGGGCGCGATGACAGCCTGTTTGATGGGGACATCAAATATGTACTTACGCTGACAAGCAGTTCCAGTGATGCCAATTTCAACGGCCGGACGGCTACGTTGGATATCACAAATCTTGACAATGACAAGAGCGGTATCACCTTGAGTGACACTGCATTGATCACCAGCGAAACAGGCAGCAGTGACAGCTTCACTGTGCAATTACAGTCTCAACCAACCTCAACAGTCACATTCGTCATTTCAGGATTGGATGCCACGGAAGGCAGCTTGAGCACCAGTACGCTCACGTTTACGCCTGAGAATTGGAACACAGCCCAGGCAGTGACTGTCACAGGCATTAATGATGTGTTGAACGATGGTGACATTGGTTACTCGCTGACGTTGAAAGCCTCGTCAGCGGATGCTGTTTATCAGGACATGACAACAACACTGTCCGTTATCAATCAGCATAATGACCAACCCACGGTTTCAGTCCTCAGTCCTGTGGTTAATGAATCATCACCCTTTGCCGTGTTTAATGTGACAGGGCGCAGCGGTCAACGGGTTACCCTGTCCCTGGATGGAGGCACTGCTACCGCTGATGTGGACTTTGGTCCCGGGTTGGAAATTTCAAATGGCAGTGGCTGGGTTTTGTACTCGCCCGGGTCACAGGTAGCATTGGATAACAATGGCCGACTCTTGGTCCGCACGGCAATCAGACAGGACAGCGTTTTTGAAGGTTCGGAAAACTTCGGACTCACGGCCATCAATCTCAATGGTGTCAGGAGCACCGGCTTGGCAACCCTCAGAGACGATGGTGTAGGTGACGTCTTCCGGAATGACCTTGGCGGCACCATTGATCCTTCAGCTGTCAAGGATGATGATCGTGCACTGAGAGTCTCCAGTCCTGTTGTGAACGAAGCGTCCCCTTTTGCAGTATTCAGGGTTGGTGGTGAGCCTAATCAGGTTGTGACTGTGGCTGCCTCTGAGGGAACCGCCACGGCGACGGACTTTGGTCCGGGACTTCAGGTCTATAACGGCACCAGCTGGGTAGCGTATACCCCTGGCTCCCCGGTATCGTTGAACGCTTCCGGTGTGCTATTGGTCAGAACAGCAATCATAAATGATCAGATTTTCGAAGGCGGCGAAACGTTTACAGTCAGCGTCACCAACACAGGGGGTATCAGTAGCACAGGTATCGCCACGATCAAGGATGATGGGACCGGGGTCAAGTTTAATGGCGATGTTGGTGCGGACGGCATCGCTGTTACTTCATCGCTTAGCCTTGATGTTGATCTGCTGCCACCGGTTATCAGAAACGTGCTGGAGCAAGCGCCTCCAGACCCGACACCCGATGACCTGTTGACAGTGATTGGTAAAGATCAGGTCGTTACGTTAACGGGTGAGCCCGCTGCGACCGCCATCAAGTTGTACAATTTCCTGACCAACGAGCCTGTCAACACGCCGTTTGTGACAACCGAAGGGCCCGCTGGCACCTACACACTTAATTTCACTGGACAGACATTGGCTGTTGGTCAGTACGCGTTCACCATCACCAAGTTTGGATTTGAAAGCAAGCTCTCCGGGAGCTTCACTGTTGACAGTACTCCCGGACTTTATGACGTCACCAGCGCCCGCCGTGTTGTCTCCGTTGAAGTCGGTGGCGCAACCGAAGGATTGACCCGCGGCCGCGTTGGTGGCTTGGACCAGGATCGCAATCCAACATTCTGGGATGGTGCAGGTTGGTCAGTACCTGTTGATAACTCTGAATGGGTCGGGCCGAATGGTCAGTGGCGCGATTCTGACGGGGAAATCATTCGCTTCTCATTCGATAAGTTGATGACGTTTGATCGTGCGGTTATCCCGAATGGCGAACAGGTTACCAGCACTTTGGCCAATGGGTCCAAGCTGACCATCAACACGCGAACAGGTGCTTATACGTACGATCCGGCCCCGGCTGCCACCTTGGATGTATGGACCCTGTATGCTTCCGACGGAGACAAAGGCTCTCGACTGACTCTGACATTTGATGCCACGGATACCCTTGACCGTGACGGTATCCCGGCAAATGTCGAGTCCCGTTTGGCGGATCTGGTGATTGCCAGCGAGTCTGGCAACAACACCAATCGGCTTGCGGGTGATTTGAACAACGATGGTATCCGCGACGCCGAGCAGAACGCTCTTGCGACTCTGGCATGGGAAAACTTTGAAAATTTCGAGGCGGGACTTGACGGTGTATTGACCGAACTTAACTCCATCATCTCCATCTCCGTGCGAACCCATGAACGAGAGGTGGATGTTAGTGCACAGTTAACCGAAGTCAGGGTCATCAATCATACTGATGATCATGGCGCGGTTGGTGGGTCGCGTCCTGTTGGGTTGTCGTCGCCATGGGATGCGTTCCAGTTTGCCATTGAACCCTTGAAGAGTGTGGGGTTGTTGGATGTCGATCCTAGCCGTCCCGGTACTCAGCAATTGATTTATATCGATATCTCGCGAAGTGGAATTCGTGAAGGGCAATTTGATGGATATATGAAGTTCATTGGTCAAAGCACGATTGATGCGTATTCGTCGATCGGTGGTTTGATTGATCTGAACGGTAGTGTTATCACTCAGCCTGGCTGGTATGACTATACCCAGAAGGTTGAGGGTGGCGACGGTGCGAAGTTTGTGATCACCAACGGGTTTATTACTCGGATCGACATTGTTGTGACCGACAACAGTTTCGGTGATAACGATCCGCGAGTGAACCGTGTTTTTGATCCGGGTATGCCTGTCGGACGTCTGCCGCCAACACCACCGGTGGAAGAGCCTGTTGTTCCTCCTGTAGATGAAAGGCAAGTGGTTGATTTTAAATGGCGCTTTGATGCTACCAGATTGAATTTGCATAGGGATTTGAGCTCATTTGACGATCTGGAAGAGGACTTGTTGCCGCGCAGAGCGCAGGAGTTCGATTCAGCCTTACAGCCGGTACAGGCGATGATGACCGTTGATCAATCGGAGTTCACGGAGCCGGTCAAATCATCCTTGGATCCACTGCAGCAATTAAGTGGGCTGGCAATGCATCTGCAAATATTCGATGATCAGCCTTGGCAGCCGGTGGCCATACCCGGGCTTGTGTCAGCCTTGGAAGTTCTGCGGGGCATGCCCGATCAGTTTGTGGGGCTTTTGCAGGGTTCGCGGGCATTTGAAGTGCCGAGAGACGCATTTATCAAAGGCAGCAGCGAGTCCAAGGTGACTTTAAGCGCTCACATGAGCAATGGTGAGCCGTTGCCAGCATGGATCAGCTTTGATAGCCGTCATGCAGTGTTCACAATTGGTGATTCAGATCAGCCTCACAGCAGTGTACAGTTGCGTTTGACGGCTTCCGATCAGCATGGACGGGAGAGCAGTACTGTATTCCGCATCCATGCGGCAGAAGTTCATTCGGTGGATGCAGCACGCGCCAGTCTGACTGAACGTCTGACTGCTGCGGCCAGATATAGTCAGTCGGGTGTAGTGCTAGCGGGTAGTCACATGGCAATAGCTTCGGTTCGAGGGAACTGATTGTATGGCGGAACAACAGTCTTTTGATGCGCGGCCGCTGCTGGCACTGCTGGAATTGGCTCGCCGCGCGCGGCAGGCTGATGAACCGGCGGTGCTGCGTTTTATGGCGGTGAACGACAGCCACGAACTGGCTGCGTATCGACAGGCGGCGTTGTGGCTGGCAGGCAATGGCGCCTGTGCGTTGTCTGGAGTCGTCCAGGTCGAAGCAAATGCGCCGTATGTGTTGTGGTTGAATAAGGTCTGTGCATTTCTTTCCCTGACGTATAAAGATCCCCAAATGTTGCTATCAACGGATCTGCCTTCGGAATTGGAGGAACAATGGCCAGAGTGGTTGCCCGGACATGCTCTTTGGGTGCCTTTGGCAAGTGATGATGGGCAAATGCTTGGTGGGCTTTTGCTAGCGCGAGATTTGCCTTGGATAGATCGTGACAAAGCCCTGTTGAGTGAGTGGATGGGGATTTGGACACATGCCTGGCGTGCCATGCATAGCGCGTTATCTACCCAGGGAAACTGGCTTAGTCGTCTGCTGTCCTTTGGTCGATCACAGAAAATAAACACACCCGCAAGTAAAAAAGTCTGGTGGCAGCGTCGTTCAACGTTGGTAATGAGTCTGCTTGTTGTGGTTTCTCTGATTCCTGTGCGCTTGGCGGTGCTCGCGCCGGCTGAGTTGGTGCCTTCTGACCCCGCTGTTATACGTTCGCCATTGGAGGGCGTGCTGGGCGCGTTTTACGTACAGCCTAACCAGCAAGTCGAAGAAGGCGATTTATTGTTCGAGTTTGATGAGGCCATTATCCGCAGCAGGCTTGAAGTGGCACGTTTTGCACTGGCCACCGCGGAGTCCGAGTACCGGCAGGCAGCGCAGCAGGCTCTTTTTGATGAACGCTCCAAGGCACTGTTGTCATCCCTGACTGGCACCATCGAAGAGCGCACAGCCGAGGCTCAATATCAGGAGACACAACTGACCCGAACGCAGGTGCGTGCTCCCCGGAGCGGTATCGTGTTATTCGATGATCCGACTGAATGGACGGGACGTCCTGTGCGCATCGGCGAACGAATTATGCGCGTGGCTGCAGCGGCTGATGTGGAAGTTGAAGCCTGGGTGCCGATTTCCGATGCTATCCCGTTGCCGTCAGGAGCGCCGGTCTCTCTTTATCTCAACGCAAGCCCTCTGGATCCGGTGCGTGGATCATTGCGTTATCTGGCGCATGATGCCGTAGAACGCCCTGATGGTACCTATGCCTATCGTCTGCGGGCCGTCATCGATGGCGAAATGCTGCATCGAGTTGGTCTCAAAGGTACCGCCCGTATCAGCGGTGAACGAGTGCCGTTGATTTATTGGGTGATGCGCAGGCCGCTCGCCAGCGCGCGTGCAATGCTGGCGATATAAAAATGGCCCCCTTGCCAGCCTTGCGAGAAGAACTGGACCTGTTGAACGGCCCGGTGCTGCCGGATGGCCAGCCAAGCTGGACCCTGCATGATCCTGAGCGTAACCTGTTTTTTCGCATCGATTGGCAGACCTTCGAGATACTGCGGCGATGGTCTATTGCCGATTCTGATGAAATTGCCAGAAACATCAACACAGCAACAACTTTGCGACCGGATGCCGATGATGTCGCGCGTGTCGCCAAGTTTCTCATTGAGAATCAGCTGGTTATTCCGAATGGTCCGCAAAGCGCCAAAAAAATGGCTGAGCGCCTCGCAATGATTCAGGGCACACCCTTTAAATGGTTGTTGCATCATTATCTTTTTTTCCGTGTGCCGCTTTGGCGGCCAGATGCCTGGTTGCAGCGGATGTTGCCCGTCGTAGCACCGTTGTATACCCGCGGATTTCTGTTGTTGACCCTGCTGGCATTACTCATTGGATTGACCCAGGTCATTCGCCACTCCGAAGTGTTTTTCACCTCGCTGGTGGATACATTTACGTTTAACGGCCTGCTGGCCTACGGCGTGACTTTGATTGTTGTGAAGTTGCTGCATGAGCTCGGACACGCATTTACTGCCAAGCGATTGGGCTGCCGGATACCGGCCATTGGTGTGGCTTTTCTGGTGTTGTTTCCAATGGCTTACACGGATACCAATGAGACGTGGCGCCTTACCAATCGTTGGCAGCGCCTGCAGGTTTCTGTCGCTGGAATTGCCACAGAGCTGACGATCGCGGCCTGGGCAACTCTCGCCTGGGGCTTATTGCCAGATGGCGAACTTCGTGGTCTGGCGTTTATGCTGGCGACAACAAGTTGGATCGCCACAGTCATCATCAATGCCAGCCCGTTTTTGCGTTTTGATGGCTACTTTATCCTCTCGGATATGCTGGACATGCCCAACTTGCATGCGCGCAGTTTTGCATTGGCGCGATGGAGATTGCGGGAGTGGTTGTTTGCGTTAGGGGAGCCTAAACCCGAGCATTTCTCTGCTCGCAAGCAGACCTGGTTGATTGTGTTTGCCTGGATAACCTGGGTTTATCGCCTGATCGTGTTTTTGGGCATCGCCCTGCTGGTCTATTATTTTTTTGTAAAGATCATTGGCATTTTTCTTTTTGTGGTGGAGATATGGTGGTTCATCTTGCGTCCGATATGGCATGAGTTCAAAGAGTGGCGTGCACGATTACCGGTTATCAGTGCCAATCCTCACAGTAAACGCCGCAGCATGCTGAGCATGCTGCTGTTCGCAGGATTTCTGGCGATGTTTTTTGTACCTTGGCCGGGCCGGGTGGTAGCGAGTGGATTGCTGCGTCCACTCGATGTCTGGACAGTGTTTGCCCCCGCAGGCGCGCAAGTTGAGACGCTGTTGTTTCGTGAAGGCGAGCAACTCCCGCAAGGGACTGAGCTCATCAGACTGCATTCCCCTGATTTGGCAGCACGGCACAAAGCACTATTGGCACGCGTTGAGACGACTCGCTGGCAGGCTGCAGCGGCGGGACTGGATTTGAATGCCCGGAATCAGTTACAGGTAGCGCAGCAAGAGTACGCCACAGCCTATGCGCAGTTGCTGGAGATTGAGGAGGAGTTATTGCCGTACGCACCTGTCACACCGTTTGCGGGGACACTGCGTGACCTCGATCCTGATCTTGAGAGCGGGCAGTGGCTTGCCGAACGTGAAAAGATTGCTGTGCTTGTTGGTGACGGACCCTTGCACGTCGAGACGTATCTGGATGAGGCCGCGGTTAAACGTATCAGCATCGGTGACAGCGCTATTTTTATACCTGATGGCCTCGAGGGTGGTGTCATTACGCTGACCGTCAGCAATATTGATGCGGACGCAACGCGGGTGTTACCCGACGGTATACTCACTGCCATGGCCGGTGGTCATGTTATGACGCGGGCAGTGCAGGGTGGACATGTACCCGATGGCTCTTTCTTCCGCGTAGTACTGCGGGCTGATGACACTGAGGCGTCGGTTGCCAACGAATTTGCATCACAGGCCTGGCGGGGCAAGGTGGTGTTCAGAGCAGACGCTGAGGCACCTGCTGCGCGATATTGGCGAAATATTCTGGCTGTTCTGGTACGGGAGTCCGGATTGTAGTTAACCGGAGGCAGTGCTTGTCATAA
>CANHAR010000092.1 GCA_947458495.1 Gammaproteobacteria bacterium
ATTGCACAGCAACTCGAACAATATGATTACTGGGCGCCGCAGCGCGCCATGGTGCAGCGCGGTCAGCAGGCCTTGTTTATGTGCAACGGCCTGTTCACCAGCCACCGCACACTGGAGCAGGTGTTTAAACAAGAACTGGCCTTCCTGCGTAGCCCGGTCGGCACGGCTGACGGTGGTGACTATCACGTCGACTGGGAACGGCGCGCTGTCGAAGTTGGGGCGCCCGATGCCGTCCCTGTGATGCGGGCCGTTTTTCGCGAAGGGATTGGCTGCATTATGCTGGCGCCCGACCAGACACTGGCGGATATTGATGACCTGCCCGAACTGACGCTGCCTCTGCCACCCGGTGATGCCGCACAAATCCCCTGGCCCGATGGTGATCTGACAACACCGCAGGAATTGCCGTCAACTATCGATGCAAACGCCCTGCAAGCAGCTTCAGACTGGGCCTTTAATCGCCCGACCGCGGAACAGGATACGCTGAGTCTGCTGGTTGTTTACAAAGGTCATATTATTCTGGAGCGTTACGAGCCAGGCATCGACATGACCACACGCACGCGCACCTGGTCTACCGCCAAGAGTATTGCATCCACCTTGATCGGCATGTTGGTTGATCAGGGGCAATTGTCGCTTGACGAGCCTCTGGATTTTCAATGGCTGCCAACGCAGGGTTCGGCAGACGCAGACCCGCGCCGCAACATTACTTTGCGGCATGTACTGAACATGAGCAGCGGACTGGAAAGCATCGACAATGGCGGGATGGAATATGCGACCGGATCAGGTCTCTCCTATTGGGCTGGCGCCAGTTCTGTCAACGGCGCACTGAACCGGGCATTGATCCGCGAGCCGGGTTCATATTGGGACTATGAGAATTACGACACCATTCTGGGCGTGTATGCGATGAAGCAGGCCTTGGGTGGCGAAAACACCTACGCCGAATTTCCCCGCAAAGCGCTGCTGGATCGGATTGGCATGCGCAATACGCTGGTGAGTACCGATCGTTTTGGCGACTTTGTGCTCAGCAGTCAGGTATACACCAATGCGCGAGACCTGGCACGTTACGGGCTGCTGTATCTGAATGATGGACAGTGGAACGGTGAACAACTGATTTCAACAGACTGGATAGCCTTTTCACGCACACCGGCACCCGCAACAGTTGGCCAAGGCGGACAATACGGTGGGCAGTGGTGGCTGGTGCCCGAGGGACGCACCGACATTCCCGCTGACGCTTACTCGACCAATGGCAACCGTGGCCAGTTTACCGTGGTGGTGCCCTCGCACGATCTGGTGATTGTGCGTCGCGGCCTCGACTATGGCAGACAAGGCTTTAATCAGTGGGACCTGACGCGTGAAGTGCTGAAGGCCGTAAACCCATAAAAAAAAGCCGGCAACTACACTTAGTTGCCGGCCTTTTTTTGTCTTCGTTTTTTTTACTTCAATCAACCAATCAGCCAATCAGCCAATCAGAACGCTGCTTTCAACGACAGGAACAACTGACGTGGTGCACCAGGCAGCAAGGTCATTGCTGTGCCGTTCACGTCGGAGTTGCCAAAACCACCACTGCCAACGGTAGAGATGTACTCTCTGTCGATCAGGTTGGTGACATCCACCTGTGCGGTCAACTCTTTGAACATGCCCAGATCACCAAAACGGTAACCAGCGCTAAGGTTGATGATGGTTGAGCTTTCCACGCTGCCCTGATTCAGGAAGGTGTACTCGCGCTCGCCGGTGTACTTCAGGTGTACTTTGGCAAACACGCTCTCCATTTCATAACCCAGCTCGGAGTTGACCATCCACTCGGGTGAATCCACTACGGTCTTGCCGGCAGTGTTAACACGTGTAGTGCCGCTGAAGTAATCGTCATCAATTTTTGACTGGTTGTAGCTGGCAGAGTTGTACCAGCTGATACTGTCAGTGAGGTTCCAGATAACACCGGTTTCCACACCACGGGACGTTACGCTGCCGACGTTAGCCAGTGCGTTGAAGGCTCCAATAATGGCGGAACCCTGCTGAATCGCCAGCAGACGGTCATCAAAATTGACGTTGTACGCGCTGACCACACCTTCGATACCGTCGACACGGAAACGCCAGCCGAGTTCGAAGGTTGTTGAGGTCTCAGGTTCGATGGTGTCTTTGATGGCGTTAAAACCGGCCTGTGTCGCGGAGAATGGCGACGTGCCGGTGGCTGATCCGATCAGGGCACGCACATTCTTGGAATACGCACCAAAAAATTCGCCCTGATTACCCAGGTCGTAAACGAATCCGGCCTGCGGCAGGAAACCTTCGTCAGTGTCGATCTTGCCGGTTTTGTTGTCGCCAACAATAGTGCGTGCAGCCACATCGACCTGCACGCTCTTGAATCCGAATTCCAGACGCAGGGCATCAGTAGCCTGCCAGGTGTCTTTCACATGGATCTGCGTGGTTTCAGTGTTAAAGGCGTATTCCCACTGGGTCAACAGGGGATTGCGCTGAAACTCCAGGAAGTTGCGCGTTGGCGCCGCAGCAGAGGGCTCGCCGTAAAAACGTCGTGCCTGTTCGAAGTCATTGTCTTCTGTCCACAGACCGATGTTCAGGGTGTGCGCGCCAGCGGTAACACTCAGATTGGAGATAATGCCGCTGCGGTCGATCTGATACTCAGTGGTGCGGATCGACAGCGGAGCACCACCTGGCGTTGCCAGATACGGTGTGCCCCACTGTCCCTGACCTTCGTTGTCGTGGAAATAGGCTGTGGTTTTCCAGTCGATGTTCTCTGTGATTGGCAGATCCAAGGCGACGTAGGACAAGGTGTCCTTACGCAGACCAGCAGCATTCCAGTAGGCATCATCCAGGCTGGTCACGCCGCCGGTGAAGTTGCCACGTGCCGCAGCCACGGCGCGATCCCAATCGGGGTAGTAGTTATCCCAGTCACTGCCCAGACGGCGGATCATGTCTTTGGACATATCCTGATAGTCATTTTCAGCGCGGTCAGAGTCACTGTAGTAGGCAGTCACCAGGGCATTGCCCAGTGTCTGTTCCAGCTTGAGATTAACGTAGTCCTGCTGTTGCGACCCGGCACCCTTCCATTTGTCGGAGTCTTGCGATGCTGCACTCACAAAAAAACGTGTGCCGGTACTGAGCTCACCGCTGTCTGCACGCAGGAACATCCGCTGTGCTGCGTCGCTGCCAAAGCTGACGTTGGTGCTGATACCAAACTCTTCATTCGGGCGTGCGGTTGTAAATTCCAGTGTGCCACCCAGGTTGCTGGTGGATGCAGTCGACAATGCGCCGGCACCTTGTGACAACGACACGCCGCCAATGTTTTCGGACATGACTGCGCGGCTGATGTGCAGACCGTTATGGTTGGCGTAGGACATATCGCCCAGTGGCACTTCGTCCAGTGTGAAGCCCATCTGATTCTGGTTAAAACCACGCACCACGATGCGGGTAGACCACTCGTAAGCACCGTAAGGATCAGCAGACTGGAAGTTCACACCAGGCAGTTTTTCAATGGCTTTTAACGGGCTGGTGCCAGCGGCATACTGGTCCAGTTGAGTGGCTGTCAGACTTTGGACCTGACGCACTTCACCCTGTCCAAACACACTGATTTCCTGAATTTCGGGCGCAGGCTGAGCGTGCGCCATACCAACACACAGGCCGTTGATCGCGACGACGCTGGCGGCAATGGCAAGTGACAGTCGGTTTGCAGCAGGCTTTTGTGGGAAGCGTACCGCGGGATTTATGTTGTTCATGGGTAGATCTCCGAAGATTGAGTAGGCCGCCGGCGCAATTGCGCCGCAACGCGCTCGTCGGCCCACACAAGTCATTGCTCATGTGGACGAACTGCTCAGCGAGTGTGCGACCACTATGTGTCAGTGGTTAGACGGGCGGATGACAGTTTCAGGACAGTTTTGTGTCAGAGACTGAAACTGCGATAGGAGATTTGCTGGCTAGAACCAGCTTTCAAAACGGATGTCGTCACTGCCCTGCGGCAATAAAACAGCCATACCGTCGCGCGCGACGCGCACCGGGCCGTCAAAGCGCGACGGCGCATCACGCAGAAACGCTGGCTCCAGAAAGCGACTGGGCAGCGGCGGTACCACATGATTCAGAATCAGCGCGCTGGCATTGGCAAGCTGTGCAACATCGGCCGCCTCTTCGGGCGTGGTGTGATAGTCGAGCACGTCACGCATGATAGCGCCCAGATTGGGATCGCCGCGGGCGATAACGTTTTCCTCAAGCACGCCCAGCATCTCGGGTTGCAGACCCTCTACCACCAACAGATCAGCTCCTCGTGCAAAGTCTTCAAATCCGGGGGTGCGCGACACAATCAGGTCACCACTGAACACCACAGCGCGACCGGCATATTCAAAACGGTAGGCCACTGCCGGATCGGCAGGCGCATGATCAACGCGCATCGCCGTGACCAACAAACCATCGGCGTCGTACACGGTCACCGCGCGCTCTTTTGCCGGCGCGGTGACACGTGGCGGCAGCTCAAAGGGCGAGGCCAGAAGACCGCCGCCGGCTGAGGGCACAACCGCCTCTCCATGATGCGCGGGCCTGAAAATCTGGTCGAGCGCATAGGCCTGATTAAAGCCTGCCACCACCTGTTCCACACCCGTGGCACCAATCACCGTCAACGGCGACTGATGCGCGCCGTTAACCCAGCGCTGCAAGGCCAGATTGCCCAGATCAGCGATATGATCAGAATGATAGTGGGTCAGAAACACCGCCTTGATTCTGTCCGGTGGCAAGCCCATCAATGCAATATTGGTGGTCGATCCGCTGCCCGAATCAATCACAAACAGGTTTTCGCCGGCCACTACCAGCGCACAGGATTCGGCGCGCGTCGCATCTGGCATCGGTGAACCCGTTCCGCAAAACGCCACATGCAGACCCGGCGCCAGCGTTGCCATCCGGTCCTGTTGCGCGCGTTCCGTGGCCAGGCGTTCAAACACCAGCTGCCCCAGTTGCGCTTGAAAAATGCGGGCAGACACCATCATCACCGCCAGCACCATCATCATCACGATCAGCACCCGTGCAACGGGTGAACTGCCGGTTCGCGCTCTTGAACCCTTCGTCTTCTGTGTGCTACTCATCGTTTGACCTGCATCTTGATGGTTTGCTCGGTTGCTTTGTTATAGGGCGGCAACATACCGCCGAGTTTGCCGATATTGAGGCCAGTCTGGCGGAACACACTCTTGGCATGACTGAAGGTACGGAACCCGTCCAAACCGTGATAGGCACCCATGCCACTGGGCCCGACGCCGCCAAATGGCAACTCTTCCTGCATGATGTGCATGATCACATCGTTGATGCACACGCCACCGGAGGTTGTGCGTGTCAGCACGGCCTGCTCTTCCAGTTTGTTGCTACCAAAATAGTAGGCTGCGAGCGGACGCGGGTGAGCATTGACGTAATGAATGGTGTCGCTAAAGTCTTTGTAGGTGCGGATAGGCAGCAAAGGGCCAAACAATTCTTCTTCCATCACCTGCAGGTCATCAGGCGGATTGATGATCAGCGTTGGCGGAATTTTTCGGCGCTGTGCATGCGCCGCAAAATCTTCATTACCAGGGTTAATAGCAACCGTCCTGACACCGCGCTGTGCAGCTTCCTGCAGATATCCATGCAGCCGCGCATAGTGCCGGTAATTAACAATCGCGGTGTATTCCGGATTATCGAGCATCGTGGGATACATGGCACTGGTCACTTTTTGTGCGGCGCTGATGACCGTCTCAAGATGCTCTTCAGGCACCAGCAGATAATCCGGCGCCAGACAGATCTGACCGGCATTCAGCGTTTTGCCGAGCATGATACGCTCAAGACTTTGTTCAATATTGGCAGTGCGCGACACAATCACCGGCGACTTGCCTCCCAACTCCAGCGTCACCGGCACCAGATTGCGTGCGGCAGCGGCCATAATATGGCGGGCCACCGAGGTCGCCCCGGTAAACAGCAAATGATCAAAGGGCAGTGCACTAAAGGCCTGACCCACGTCCGGGCCGCCAGTAAACAACGCTACCTCGTTTTTATCCCAGGCAGCGTTGACCATCTCACTCATCACCTCTGAGGTAGCCGGCGTAAATTCCGATGGTTTGATCATCACACGGTTGCCTGCCGCGAGGATTCCCGCCAACGGACCAAAGGTCAGATTCACCGGAAAATTCCACGGAGAAATCACACCAACAACACCCAGCGGCTGATATTCAATGTGTGAGCGACCACCGAGCAAATTAAAGGGAAAGGAGCTCGGACGGCGTTGGGGTTTCATCCACTTGTGCAGGTGTTTACGTGCATGTTTCAGCGGTGTCAGTGACGCGGCAATATCCGTCAGCAGGGTTACCTGACGCGAGCGGCAACTGAAGTCGGTATTCAGTGCATCAACCAATTTGTGTTGAAACTTCAGCAAGACATCAATGCCACGATCGATCCGATCAATGCGCGTGGCGGCGCTGACCGCGCCTTGCTGAAGGTAGTCTTCACGCTGAGCATCGAGCGCGCTGCGCAGCACGGCGGCAATCTGTGCTGACTCGGTTACCGCATCACTATCTGCGCGGTTATCCACTGTGCTGGTCATCTTGGTTTACTCATTTTTGATCATTCAGAATTAAATTATTTTGCAGACATCAATTGCCCAGTGCGCGCAACTCTTCATACACAATCGGCACAAAGTCGGCGGCGGTCCATGATGGCACCTGCCCCCAGCGCGCATCGTGAATCGCCAGGGGCGCGGCAGCGATGGTTTGTTCCAGCGTCAGTCCCTGTGCAACCAGCGCCGAAATACGCTCGCGGATGTCGTAAAGCAGGGCCAGTACTTCCTGCATACCTTCGCGATTGCTGACGCCACTGCCATGACCCGGAATCACTTTGGTGTCGGGGCCTGCCAGCTCAATCGCCAGTTCCATTGCCGCAATCATGCCCAGAAAACTGCCTCCGTTGTAGACATCAATAATGGGATACATATTGGTGCGGAACACGTCACCCAGATGCATGACATCGGAGCCGCGAAAGTGCACAAAACTGTCACCATCGGTGTGCGCGGGCGGTGCAATAAACACGCGCACTTCCTCACCATTCAAGTGAAAACTGATGGCGTCGCTGTACGTGATCACCGGCAGCGCACCCGCTGGTGGCTGCGGAAAAGTAATACCACCGCGTCGGGGTATCCGCAGTTCGGTGAGCATGCGCACCCGCACATCGTCGTGTGCCAGAATGGTCACGCCATAAGCAGCCAGATTATTGTTGCCACCGATGTGATCCGGGTGCACGTGTGTATTAACCACAAAACGTATTTCCGCATCACTGATGGAGCGCACCGCCGTCAGCAAATTTTCAGTGTCACGGTCATAACGGTCATCAATCAGCAGCACACCATCTGGCCCCGAGAACACACCGATATTGCCATCGGTGTCGGGCGCTTCCAGCATGTGTACATTGCCGGCAACATGCGTCACTTTAAAAAAATTATCTGCGGACTGTGAAGACACAATGCCGGGGGTCAGCAAGCACACAGTGATTAGAAGTTTTTTGATGACAGGTGTCATGGCCACACTGAACCTCGTTGTTGATTAATTTTTATCCGTGTGCAAAATTGCGCTCACTGATTTGTACCCATTGATCCATTTTCACAAGGAAATACTCATGAACTTCATACGCAGCAACATCAAGTGGATCATGCTCGCCGGTGGCGTACTGACCTGCACCATGGCGCTCGCCATCGTTGCGCCGCAACTGGCCCTGCAACGTACCTTTGGCGCAACGCTGGAAGGACCGTTGGCCGAGGTGGTGGTGCGCAGCTGGGGTATGCTGGTGACGCTGGTGGGTGCCATGCTGATTTATGCCGCCTACCGGCCAGTACATCGGCCGCTGGTATTGCTGGTCGCAGCTGTGAGCAAAGCTGCCCTGTTGTTGCTGATTGCCGGCCCGGGCCGCGAGTTTGCTGCAACTGCCGCGCCGGTTATCGTGGCTGATGGTCTGATGGTTGTGTTGTTTATTGTCTATCTGCTGAGCATCAAGGCTGGCCATCATGATGCGCCTTCCCGGTCTTTGTGAATGAGGGTCGGAGCAAATATCTGTAAATCAACACACAAACAATCAGTAATGCCACCAGAGCAGCGATGGCAGCCAATAAAAATGTCAGACCATATTCCTCGATAATTTTCTGTGTTGATGCCTCGGCGATCATTTGTTGACCCGAGTATCCCGGTGGCATGGGCAACACGCCGACGTCAGCAGCGTAAGACTCGTAATCCTGCAGCATCCGCGCAACACGCTCCGGCTGCTCTGCGCTGAGGTCGCGGATTTCACCCGGATCACGCACCACATTGTGCAGCCGCCAGATACCATCACCGTAAAAATCCAGGTTACGCACCAGCTTATAGTCACCCTTGAACACCGCCGATTGTCCTGACGCTTCCAGCGAAACCGCATCCTCCGGCCCATAGACTGCCGTCTGCCGGCCTTGCAGCACATCAAACAGACTGCGCCCGGTAAACGCCGGGCCGGTGGTCAGCGCCGGCGTACCGGTCAGGTCGAGAAGCGTAGGGACGAGGTCTGTCATAAAACTGAAGGGGTGCAACACACCCGCAGCCGGGATACCGGGGCCAGACATGATCAAGGGCACTCGTGTGCCGCCTTCTGAAGCATGAAACTTGAACAATGACCCGGCAACGCCACCGGCCAACGCCCATTCCGGGCCAATCGACGCGTAGGTGCCGCGCTCGCCCAAGGTGTCATTTGCCAGCGAATAACCTTCCAGTCGCAACCAGAGCCGAAAGCGTGGATCCACAGTGGGATGATTGTGTTCCGGACCGTTATCCGAGAGCACCACAAACACACTGTTGTCATACTCGCCGGCGGCCTTCAGGTGATCAATCAGCCGCCCGACGTGAAAATCCATGGCTTCCAGCATACCGGCGTTGATCTGCATGCTACGGATACTGCTCTCGCGCTCAGAATCTGAGAGATCCTCCCATCGGCGCAGCACCTCGGGCACGGGTGCGAGTGCGGCATCGGCAGGGATCAGCCCGCGCGCGATTGCGGCTGCATGGCGGCGCTGGCGCTGAGCTTCCCAACCTTCGTCGTAAACCCCGTTGTAACGCTCGATGTATTCACGTGGCGCCTGCACGGGGATGTGAATCGCCTGAAAACCGATGTACGAAAAAAACGGCTGGTCTGGCGCACGCTGGTCAATGAATTCAATCATCTTGTCGACCAGAAACTCGGATGAATAGAAGTCGTCTGGCAAGGTGCCGCGCTGCCCGTCTTCAAACCAGTCAGCCTGATCATATTGCGGCAGGTATGAACGCTGTTCCCAGTTATCCGCACCAGAGGCGTCGAGAATAAAGCTGCGATCAAACCCGCGGGCAACCGGCAGGCTTTCTGGCGAATGCCCAAGGTGCCACTTGCCGGTGACATAGCTGGCATACCCGGCCGCACGCAGATGCTCTGCCAATGTGGGCACATCACTGGCCAACTCGCCACGGTATGAGGGGTGATCCGCCTGTTCGGGAGGACGCAGGTGATCGAGTGTTGCCACACCCGCCCGGTGGCTGGGCACGCCGGTCATCAACATGGCACGCGAGGGCGCACAGGTAGGTGTGGTATGGAAATTACTGAACATCACACCGGACGCCGCCAGGCTATCAATGTGTGGTGTATTGATCTCGCTGCCATACACACCCAGATCGGTGAAACCAGCATCATCAATCAGAATCACCACAATATTGGGTTGCGCGGCCATCGCTGGCGCGGTCGCCAGCCACAGCGTCATCAGACACAACAGCGTGACTACGCGGCTGAACAAGCCTCTGTCTCCATAAATACGGTCACCATCAATACGGTCACCATAAACACGCCCATGAATTGAATGTTTACGCATCGCGGGCACACCTGAAACCGACGTGCATTAGTGAACTGTCGGGGGTGGAGTGGCTGCGTGA
>CANHAR010000093.1 GCA_947458495.1 Gammaproteobacteria bacterium
CGTGAGAACGAAGAAGAAGAGGTTTATCAGCTGTTATCTGACAACTATCAGGATTTCCTGAAGGTTGCTCTGGAAAATCCGGATTTGCGGCTGTTCTCCAAGGACGCAACGCCCTCGCTGAGCGATGAACAGATTGAGCGCCAACTGATTATTTTCAGTATGTTGATGTCACTGTTTGAGCGGGCTTACCTGCTGTTGTACGAAGAGAACATGACTCCCAAACAGAAGCGTCGCTGGAATTCCTGGGAGGACTATATTCAGGACTGGTGCGCGAATGAAGACTTTTGTTCATTTCTGCCGCGCCTGCTCAAAGGCGAGGACCCTGGTTTTGTGCGCTATGTCACCGCGCAGGCCGCCTACGTGAAAAATACAGGCAATGCCTGACAACCACCCCTTTTGGAAATTGACCTTATGCCCCGAAGTGAACCTCCTGTCAGCTGGTCTGGCGAAGCATTTAATCAAATACCGGATTCAGAAAATCGTATTCATTCCGATGCCCTTGCCAAAGCGTACGGGTTTACGGGGGCACTGGTGCCGGGTGTCACAGTGTCGAGTTATCTGTTGCATCCTGCGGTGCAGGCATGGGGCCTGCTGTGGCTGGAGCGCGGCAGTGCACATGTGTCAATCAAGTCTCCCCTGTATGACCAGATGAGATTTGATGTTCATGTCACCCCTCAGGCTGATGCGTACACAGCTGAACTGCTCAGTGACGGGCGACTGTGCGCAGTGGCGGAGGTGGGCCTGCCGGATCGTCTGCCTGAGGCGCCGCAGATGCGCGGTGATACGCTGATCAGGGCAGATTTTAAGGCTCCCGAGGTCAGTCGCGCGTTGATGGAGGCGCTGCGCACTGAAGGCTGCGCAGCGGTCAGATACCGGTGGTCAGCGGATCATGAAATGGCAGGTTATCTGCGGCAGCAGCAACACATGCCTGCGCTGCTCAGAACCGATGCTGCCACGGGCACTGGAGGCTTTGCCAATATGGCGTTTTTATTGGGCTGTGCAAACCGGCATTTTGCGGCGATCGCGCATATCAATCCGTGGATTCATATGGAAACCTGGTCTCAAAACTACCAGCCGCTTGCCTTGGGTAGTGAGTTGATCAGTGAAATGAAAATAACCCAGTTGTTTGAAAAAAAGGGCCACGAGTTCGCAGATTGTGAATTTAACCTGTACAGAGCGGACAACCACACGGCTGTCTGCTCAATCACGCAGCGGGCGATTTACCGGCTCCGGCTGCCGGGCAGTCACTCATGAAGACCATTGGCCTGTTAGGGGGCATGAGCTGGGAGTCAACGCAGAGTTATTACCGGGCTATCAATGAGGCGGTGCGCGAGCAGTTGGGCGGACTGCACTCGGCAAAAATAGTGTTGTACAGTGTTGATTTTGCAGAAATCGAAGCCTTGCAGGTGCAGGGTGACTGGGATAAAGCCGGGCAACTGCTAGCGGTTGCAGCAAGTGCAGTCGAGCGTGCCGGTGCGGACTTTCTGGTGATCTGTACCAACACCATGCACAAAGTGGTACCGGCTATTGCGGCCGGAATCAGCATGCCGATTTTGCATATTGCAGACGCAACCGCGGATGAACTGATTGTTCAGGGTGTAAAACAGGTCGGTTTGCTGGGCACACGCTTTACCATGGAGCAGGCATTTTACAAAGATCGCTTGATTGCCCGCGGAATTGCAGTTGTTGTACCCGACCAGGCCGATCGCGATTGTGTAAACCGGGTGATTTATGAGGAGCTGTGCCTAGGCGTAATCAAGGAAGACTCGCGGGCACTGTATCTTGATATCATTCACCGGCTTCAACTGCAGGGAGCTGAGGCGGTCATTCTGGGTTGCACCGAGATTGCGCTGCTGGTTCAGCAGTCAGATACCCCGGTTGCGTTATTAGATACCACAGCCATCCATGCGCAGCAGGCGGTGAGACAGGCGTTGGCTCAGGAATAGGTGTTGGCCCAGGAAACAGGCGTTGCTTCAGGAAACAAAATAAATGCTTGAACAGATACAGACGTGGCTGAACAATTTTGTGCTGTCCGACTCCATGATCAGTCTGATCAGCAGTTCGGTGATTCTGATTTTGTCGGTGCTGGCCTTACGCTCACTGTTGGGCCGCTTTATCCGGCGCAGTGTGGCGGCCACGGAACTGCGACGTAAATGGCTGGTGCAATCCCGTAATGGATTATTACTGCTGCTAATCCTCGGTCTGGTGTTGATCTGGGGTGAGGAGCTACGAACGCTGGCCTTGTCAATTGTGGCAATCGCTGTGGCACTGGTGATCGCGACCAAAGAACTGATTCTGTGTGTGATCGGTACCCTGCTGAAAACAGCCTCTAATTCCTTTGAACTGGGTGATCGGATTCAGGTAAAGGATTTTCGTGGTGATGTGATTGATCAGAATCTGTTGGCCACCACCATCATGGAAGTAGGCCCGGGCAAGATCACCCATCAACGAACCGGCCGAACCATGGTGATTCCCAACGCCATGTTTGTTACTGAGCCGGTTATCAACGAGAGCTTCACGCATGATTATGTGTTTCATGTGTTCACCATCCCGTTCAAACGCGAAGATGACTGGCGTGGTGCCCAGCTGGCGTTTCTGGAATCCGCCAATCGGCACTGTGCGCCGTACCTGGAAGAGGTACGCAAGCACATGAATCGCATCGGCATCAAACGCGGCCTGGAAGTGCCTTCTGTCGATCCAAGAGTCACTATTCAGGTGCCGGACGCCTGCGAGATCCATCTGATTGTGCGGGTTCCCGCCAAATCCGGTGAGCGTGGTTTTATAGAACAGGCGATTCTCACCGATGTATTTCTGAATAATGACTTCAGCAGACAATCCATGACAACCCAGACGTCAACACCATCGCTGGCCACGCATGACGCCGGGCCCGGACAACAACGCCATGACCGACTCCCCGAATAATTGGCCCGTGCGGGCTGTTGATGCTGGTGATGCGGCTGCCATCGCCCGCATATACAACCATTACATTCAGACAACAGTGATCACCTTTGAAGAGCAGACCTTGTCCGATGCAGCGATGGCGCAACGCATTGCAGATGTCAGCGCGCTGGGACTGCCTTGGCTGGTAGCCGAAGAGAATGGCCAGTTGCTCGGTTATGCCTACGCCACCCGCTGGAAGCCTCGAACCGCTTATCGCTACTCAGTTGAAATCACCGTGTACATGGCGCCCGGCAGTGCCGGCAAGGGCCTGGGAACTGCGCTGTATGCGGAGTTGTTCCGACGGCTGCGTGCGCTCGGCGTTCATGCAGCGGTGGGTGGCATTGCGTTACCAAACGAAGCCAGTATCGCCTTGCATGAAAAAGTGGGCATGAAGAAGATTGGTGAATTTGAGCAGATAGGTTTTAAACAGGGGCGCTGGTTAAATGTGGGGTACTGGCAGATTGTGTTTGATGACAATGCCGAGCAGACTGCCGCGGCCGAACAACGATGATCTGTGCGTGAGAACCTGCCATGCCTGCTGAACTGACAATTCTGTTGCTTAACACAGTGCTGATAGTGGTTTGTTATCAGCTGCTATACCCACGGCATGTTGGCAACAGCCGTGTACGACTGATCATCAATGACGCCATTGCCACCGTGGTGGCGCTGATGGTGGCGGGTTCTGTGTATGCGGGCAGCGGGCAACTGTTTTCGTTGCTGGTCGTGGATGTCAGTTGGTTCTGGTTTACGCTCGTCAGCTATAGTTTGATGGAATTACCTTTTGCCATGCGTTACATGCGCAGGCACAACATGTTGGAGTAACGTTGTATGTCGACTGATCATCTGCGGTCAAACATCACCCGCAGCCTGCTGCTTGTCGCGATGCTGTCGGCATCGCCGCTGTTTTCGCAAACCCCGCAGCCTGCGCCAGACAACGCGGTGCTGGCAGCAGCCGCCGCGCAAAAAGACGCGTTGATTGAAACCATGTCCGAGCTGGTGGCGATTGAGTCCGGCAGCGGTGACCGGGAGGGTCTGGACAGAATAGCGGAACTTATTGCAGCGGAATTGCGCGCTCTGGGCGGCGCGGTTGAGCTGCTGGAAGCCGGCGACGACGCTTACCGCATGTTTGATACCCCTGAACAGATTGGCCGCATGGTGCATGCGCGCTTTAGTGGCAGCGGGGATAAAAACATTTTGCTGCTGGCGCACATGGACACGGTGTATCTGCGTGGCATGCTCGCCGATCAGCCCTTCCGCATCGACGGCAACCGCGCTTATGGCCTGGGTATTTCGGATGATAAGCAGGGCGTGGCAGTAATCATTCATACCATTGCGATGCTGCGCGCATTGGGTTTTGACGACTACGGCACACTGACGGTATTGATCAATGGTGACGAAGAAATCAGCTCGCCCGGATCACGCAGCACCATCACCCGTCTGGCTGCTGAACAGCATGCGGTGTTTTCAGTTGAACCGTCCGGGGTCAGCAGCGACTCGCTGACGCTGGCGACCAGTGGCATAGGTGCGGCTACCATGACCGTGACCGGCCGCGCCTCACATGCCGGCGCCGCGCCGGAAATGGGTCGGAACGCCTTTTATGAACTGGCGCATCAGGTGCTGCAACTGAGCAACCTGTCAGAACAGGATACTGGTCTTAAATTGAGCTGGACGGTGGCCCAGGCAGGCACCAACCGCAATGTGATTCCTGACAGAGCAGTGGCCACCGGGGATATCCGTATGTTGCGCGTTGAGGATTTCGAGCGTTTGCAGGCCCGCATCGAGGAGCGCATCAGCAACAAACTGATACCCGATACCGAGGTAATGCTCACCTACGAGAACCGCCGGCCGCCACTGACTGCTACACCGGCTTCGCGCGCCTTGAGTGACCATGCCAAAACCATTTATGCGGAGATAGGCCGTGAGCTGATTGTCACTGATCAGGCCGAGGGCGGCGGCACTGACGCAGCCTTTGCTGCATTGGAGACCAACGCGCCAGTGTTGGAGCGCTTCGGGCTGCAGGGCTTTGGTGCGCATACCAGCAATGCGGAATACGTGTTGCTGGATTCCATAGAACCACGTTTGTACCTGCTGTCACGCATGATTATGGACGTATCAACCGGTGTTGCGCCGGTTACCGGGAGCAACCCATGAGCAACATCAATATCAGGCCAGCAACGCCGGAAGATGCCCCACTGATTCTCTACTTTATCCGTGAACTGGCAATTTACGAGCGCGCTGAACATGAAGTGGTCACAGACGAGGCCGGCATCAGGGAGTCAATTTTCGGGCCCCAATCAACCGTCAGCGCGCTGATCTGCCTGCTTGATGATAAACCGGTCGGTTTTGCTGTCTACTTTTTTAACTATTCAACCTGGCTGGGCCGGCGCGGCCTGTTTCTGGAGGACTTGTATGTGTCTCCGGAGTTCCGGGGTCTGGGAGCCGGCAAAGCCCTGCTGCATCATCTGGCACGTGAAGCGGTTGCCAAAGGCTGCGGGCGTTTTGAATGGAATGTGCTGGACTGGAACACACCAGCCATCGAATTTTATGAATCACTGGGCGCGCGACCGCAAAGCGAGTGGACGGGTTACCGACTGACGGGTGATGCCCTGATCCGCTTTGCCAACAGTACGCTCTGATATCAGTTTTCTGAACGAGGATGCACCATGATTATCAAACCCAAATACCGCGGATTCATCTGTACAACCACACATCCCGCCGGTTGTTACAACAATGTCGCCGACCAGATTGCGGTGACCCGATCTGCTCTGGGTGAACAGGCGGGCCCGAAAAAAGTGTTGGTGATTGGCGCGTCCAGTGGTTACGGACTGGCTGCGCGCATTACTGCTGCGTTTGGCTACCAGGCCGCAACGCTTGGGGTGTTTTTTGAAAAACCGGCCAGTGAAACCAAACCCGGTACCGCCGGTTGGTACAACTCGTGGGCGTTTGAAGAGCAGGCAAAAAACGCCGGACTTTACGCCAGATCCATCAACGGTGATGCATTTTCAGATGAGGTGCGCGCACTGGCCATTGACGCTATCAAACAGGATATGGGGGAAGTGGATCTGGTGATTTACTCTCTGGCCTCTCCGGTGCGCAAATTGCCGGATACCGGCGAGGTCAAGCGCTCCGTGTTAAAACCGATTGGTGAGGTCTATAAATCCACTGCGATTGATACCAACAAGGATCAAATTATTCACGCCGAGGTCGAGCCGGCCACCGACGAAGAAATCGCCGATACCATCAAGGTCATGGGCGGCGAGGACTGGGAGTTGTGGATGGCCGCGCTGGACAATGCCGGCGTGCTGGCCAAGGGAGTCAAAACGGTCGCATTCAGTTACATCGGAACACAAATGACCTGGCCAATTTACTGGCATGGTGCACTGGGCAAAGCCAAGGAAGATCTTGATCGCGCCGCTCACACACTGGGAGAAAAACTCGGTAGCAAATATAACGGTACTGCCAATGTCGCGGTGTTGAAATCCGTGGTGACGCAGGCGTCCGCAGCCATCCCGGTAATGCCGCTGTACATTGCGCTGGTATACAAAGTCATGAAAGAAAAAGGTCTGCACGAAGGTACCATCGAGCAGCTCAACCGCTTGTTCACTGAACAGTTGTACCGCACGGATGGCAAGCCTGTGGATCTGGATGACGCCGGTCGCTTCCGCATGGACAACAAGGAGCTGCGCGATGATGTGCAGGCAGAGTGCAAGCAGCTTTGGGAAGTGGTGAATAATGACAATCTGTTCCAGCTAACCGATTACAAAGGTTACAAGCACGAGTTCCTTAAATTGTTCGGGTTTGAACGGGCGGATGTTGACTACGAAGCCGACATTGCCACGGAAGTAGATTTTAAAGTGATCTCCACTGCTGAGGCATAAACGATGTCTGCCGTGATTGAGTGTTGCAAATCTCGTCATCTGTCCAGGCTGACATTGGCGGGTCTGGTGTGGTCGGTGCTGTCAGGTCTGTCTGCGCTGAGTTCGCCTGCCAGCGTTGCCCAGTCTGCCGATGCAGATTGCGCCGGCGTGCGCGATATCAGCGCGATTCTGAGCGTGGTGACCGAACAGTTTTACGACCGCCGCTTTAATGGCCTGAACTGGTCATCTGAAGTGGCTGATGCGGTGGAAGCCACTCAGTGCGATGACAAGCCTGAACAGGTGACTGAGCGTGTAAATTCCTTGCTGGCGCGCCTGAACGCCAGTCATACCGGCGTGTACTCTCAATCCGATCTTGATTACTGGGGATTAAACTCACTGTTCCATTTTGACGGACTCGATGCCTACACACTGCCATTTGCAGGGGTGTGGGCAACACTGGAAGGCAACAGTCAATCCGCGAATCCGCGCTGGTTTGCTACCCATGTGTTAAATGGTTCTGCTGCAGAAACCGCCGGTATTTTGCAGGGCGATGAGCTGATGTTGTTAAACGGTGATGTTTTTAGTCCAACCAGGTTTATGCCCGGCATCAACCGCCTGCAAGTCACTTCCGATGGTGTGACATCGCGCGAAGTGACAATCGACGTTCCCGAGCAAAGTGTGATGCGTGCTTTTGTCGATGCATCGGCGGCCTCTGCGCGGGTGCTCGACTTGCCGTCGATCGGGAAGCGCATCGCCTACTATCGCATCTGGGCTGCGCGTGATCAGATCCAGCGCAGTTTTCAGCAGGCCATGGACGATTTTTCCGAAGCAGACATCGACGCGCTGGTTGTTGATTTGCGCGGCGGTTTTGGTGGCACCAGTGATGACTATCTGTCTGCCGTGCGGTTTATGCGTGCGCAAAATCCGCTGCCGATGTATTTCATCATTGATGACAGTGTGCGCAGTGGCAAGGAGTTGATGGCAGCGCTGGTGCGCCGCGACGGTTTAGGCACCTTGGTTGGGTCTACAACCGCAGGCGACTATCTGAGTGGACGTATGAACCGCCTGTTGGATAACCGTTATTTTTTATATGTGGCAGCTGGCACGTTTCCAACACCCGGTACCGGAGACATTGAAGGTGTCGGGGTGGCACCTGACATCGAGGTCGCGCCATGCCGTCAACATTGCAGCGGCCGCGACCCGATTCTGGATCGGGTGCTGCAGTTGATTATCGAACAGCCGGACAATACTGACGTCAGCGGGCAATAAGTCTGACCGGCAGTTCGGTATAACCCTTAACAAAACTGGAATAGATACGAACCGGCTCCCCCACAACCTCTATTTTCTGGAAGCGGGGCAGTATCTCTTCCCATAAGACACGCAGCTGCATTTCAGCCAGACGGTTGCCCATGCACCGATGAATGCCAGTCCCAAATGACAGATGCTGGCGGACACGATCGCGGTCAATCAGGAATTCATCCGGCCGCTCGATGGCCTGCTCGTCGCGGTTTGCCGAGGCATACCACATCAACAGTTTGTCACCGGCTTTTATGTGTTTGCCGCCCAGTTCGGTGTCGGCTTTGGCGGTCCGACGCATGTACGCCAGTGGTGTCTGCCAGCGGATGATTTCGGACACCATGGAGGGAATCAGCGCGGGATTGTCGCGCAGTTTTTGGTACTCCTGGGGATTCTCGTTTAACGCCAATACGCCGCCGGTGATGGAATTGCGGGTGGTGTCATTTCCGCCAACAATCAGCAGCACCAGATTACCGAGAAACTCCATGGGCGGCATGTTTTTGGTGGCCTCGCCGTGTGCGAGCATGGAGATCAGATCATTGCCGGGCGGTTGAGCCGCGCGCTCGCGCCACAGGCGCATGAAGTACGCCAGACATTCTTTCAGCACTTCAAAACTTTCTTCATAGGTGTTGACCAGACCGGCTCCCGGAATAGCCGTGGCAATATCTGACCAGTAGGTCAGCTTGTTGCGCTCCTCAAAGGGGAAATCGAACAGTGTTGCCAGCATCTGTGTGGTGAGTTCACGTGACACCCGGTCGACCCAGTTAAAGGTTTCGCCTTGTGGCAGATCATCCAGAATAGTGATCACCCGCTGGCGTATCAACGCTTCAAGATTTTTTAAATTGTTGGGGGCAACCACGCCCTGCACGGTCTTGCGTTGCTCGTCATGTTTGGGGGGATCCATGGCGATAAACATGGGCAGTGTGAACTGCGGCAGAACATCCACAATGCCGATGGTCGGCTCGGACGAGAACAGCTGCGGCGCAGCTTCCATGGTCATGATGTCCTGATAACGCATCACCGACCAATAAGCACCGACGGAGGACTGTGCACAGTAATGCACCGGATCATCCCGACGCAGGCGCGCCAGAAATGGCAGAAACTCATTGGCCTGCCAGATCGCCGGATGTGCGAGGTCAATCTCATCCAGAGGGATGGTCCACGGATCGCGTCCGACCAGGCTGCGGCTGCTGTGTTTGGTGACGACGGTTTCCATCATGTAACTCCTGTGCGAATTTTGTGACGCCAACGCTCAGAACTGAAACTCGGGCAGACGAACAACCAGTCCATCGAGCTCGTCACTGATGTCAATCTGGCAGGACAGTCGGGAATGACTGGCGCGTTCAGGATTCATATCCAGCATGGGCTCTTCGAACTCACCGGGCTCGCCCACGCGAGCCATCCACGCCGGATCAACAAATACATGACAGGTGCCACATGAACAGGCGCCACCACAATCGGCATCAATGCCGGGGACCCGATTTTTGATGGCAGTGGTCATCAGTGAATCACCGTTTTTTGCGTCAACAACATGTTCTTTTCCGCTGTGTTCTATCAGGGTAATGCGTGGCATTAATGAAGCTCCCTTTGTCATTTGTTTTATGAATAAAATCTGCTGATTACAACCAATGTTCGCCGGTGGCGAGTGCCTGACGACACAGTTATTGAAGTCATTGTTACGGCACCCGATCGTATGTTAATAATGCCGTCGAAACAACCGCAAGCGTACTAGCGTGCAGGTGACGTGTACCGCGTAACCGGTTGCTACTGCGCACACATTCTGATTTTCGAAA
>CANHAR010000094.1 GCA_947458495.1 Gammaproteobacteria bacterium
AACCCGCCGGCCAGCACCAGCAACAGACCAATGACCAGCCATGGCCGATCAAATACCAAAGCACAATACACACGGGAAATCATTGAAGACATAACACTAATCCATCATTCCGACAGGGTTAACGCAAGTGCTGGACACTATACCGCTTTGCAGGCTGAATTGTTACGTCTGGCGACTGACATCGGGGGCTTATCCCTAAATTTTCCCGGACTCTAAGGGGTCGACATTTACTTGGTTTGTTTTTTTTCGCTTAGAAGCGCACACAATTGGTAACAATTAGGGTCTTGATATACATCAAGATACTTGATTTAGTGAAGCTGAAATTGGGTACAAGTACCAAACGTGGCGGTATCATGATGTCGTAGTTATCCGGCGAGTATGCCAAAAGCGATCCCAAGGAGTATGAACATGCGCAAGACCTTTACCATAGTGCTGGCAGCAGCATTTTCCATGCTATCCCTACTTGCTCAGGCGCAGGAAGAATTCTTGAAGAGCATCAAGGAATTTGATCTGGTTGATCACAACGGTGTATCACATACTCTGGACGAGTATAAAGACCGGGATTTTATTGTCATGTACATTCACGGCTCTGGCTGCCCTATTGCACGGCTGTCAGTGCCCACCTACCTGTCTATCCAGCAGGAGTATGCGGACAAGAACATTGAATTTCTGATGCTGAACTCATTTATCCAGGACGACATACCGCGCATTCAGAAAGAGGCTGAGGAGTTTAAAATTACCTTCCCGATTCTGAAAGACGCCGATCAGTCTATTGCCCGCTCCATGGGTGTAGAGCGCACAGCAGAGGTGTTTATCATTGATCCGCGCACCCGGGAGATACATTTCCGAGGGCCGATCAACGATCAGCTAGGTTATGAGACTCAGCGCCTGCAAGTGACTCATCACTACCTGCGAGATGCACTGGAAACAGTCATGGCGGGCGGCAAAGTGGACATGAACGACATCCCTGATGCCAAGGGCTGTCTGGTTGGATTTTTTCTTAGCTGAGCGGTTACACATGTTCACTCGCGGGGAAACCCGCATAAAAAAGCCCGGCTCAAACTCCCGGGCTTTTTTTAACGGCGTTTGTAAAGTCTGACTGATACAGCCAGCCAGAAAATAGCCCGCACGGAATTCATGGGTTATTCCACAAACGCACGCTCAATCACATACTCCGCCTGAATGCCTTGTCGCGATTCTTTGAACCCAGCTGAATCCAGAATTCTGCACATGTCCTTCAACATGGTAGGACTACCGCACAACATAAAGCGGTCATGCTCCGGTGACATGGCCGGCACACCAATCTTCTGCGACAAAGTTCCATCGATCAGGATATCGGTAACACGCCCCTGATTAACAAATTCATCACGCGTGACCGTCGGGTAATAGACCAGTTTCTCTTGCACTACCTCACCAAAAAATTCGTTTTGTGGGAGCTCTTGGGTGATGTAGTCGCGGTAGGCGAGGTCGATGATGCGGCGCACGCCATGGACCAGAATGACTTTCTCGAATCGTTCATAGACAGCCGGATCACGAATGATGCTCATAAATGGCGCCAGCCCTGTGCCAGTTCCAATCAGGTACAGATGGCGACCCGGCAACAGGTGATCTGCGATCAATGTTCCCGTTGGTTTGCTGCTGACCAGCAGCTCATCACCCACTTTGATGTTCTGCAAGCGTGATGTGAGAGGGCCGTCAGGCACTTTGATGCTGAAGAACTCCAGCTCCTCTTCATAGTTCGCACTGGCGATGCTGTAAGCACGCATCAGCGGGCGCCCGTTTACTTCCATACCAACCATCACAAAGTGACCATTTTCAAAACGCAGGCCTTTGTCGCGGGTCGTGGTAAAGCTGAACAGTGATTCATTCCAGTGATGTACGCTGGTGACACTTTGTTTGGAAATCGCAGCCATTTTGTTGTCCTGTCAGTCTTCGAGTCAAAAAACGCGCGTATGGTAGTCAAACACTGCTTACCAGTAAAATGATTTAACAAGATATAGTTAATCGACCAAACAGATATATGAACAGAGGAACATCGTGCACTACACCTTGCGTCAACTTGAAGTGTTTCTGGCAACCGCATGGCATGAGAATGTATCACTGGCGGCTGAAAGCCTTTCCATGTCGCAATCAGCGGCCAGTGCTTCGCTAAAGGAACTTGAACAACGTTACAACATGCAGTTGTTTGACCGTGTAGGCAAACGTCTGCAACTCAATGACTTTGGCAAAAGTCTGCGGCCGCGGGCTGAGGCATTGCTGAGTCAGGCACGGGAGCTTGATCACCTGCTGCAACATCAGGGTGATGCGGGTGATATCAAGGTCGGCGCCACGCTGACGATAGGCAATTATCTGACAGTGCCTATCATGGCGGAATTCATGAGCCGATACCCGGGGACCCGCATCCGTCTCACCGTGGAGAATACAGCGTCAATCACTCAAAAAGTGCGCAACTTTGAACTGGATGTAGGGCTGATAGAAGGTGAGTTGCGGGATGATGCGTTGGAAGTCATTCCCTGGCGTGATGACGAACTGTGTCTGTTTTGTGCACCAACGCATGAGTTGGCGGGTCGGCCAACGCTCAGCGACAGTGACTTGCTGAATGCACAATGGATTTTGCGCGAAGCCGGTTCGGGAACACGTCAGGGATTTGACCGATCCGTCCATGGATTGTTGCCACACATGAGTATACGACTGGAATTGCAGCACACCGAGGCAATCAAGCGGGCAGTGGAAGCGGGACTCGGAATTGGCTGCCTTTCCCGCATCACGCTTCAGGAGGCGTTCCGGCGCGGCAGCTTGTTGCCATTGTATGCGCCGCATCGCCACTGGATGCGCCGCTTCTACTTCATCCTGCACAAACAGAAGTACCGCAGCGGAGGCATCACCAACTGGATGAATCTTTGCCAGGAGGATGGCGCTGACGACTTCAGCGCCTATGGTCCTGACCAGTAAATCAATAGACTAAGGGCTTAAGGTGTGACCGCTCTGGAGGCATTAGCAGGCAACGCCGGTAAGCTACCAACCATACCATCCGGCCTGGCCTTGGCTAACATGGCCTGATACGCTGGGCGCGCTTCAATTTTGCTGATCCATGCGTTGATGTGCGGAAACTGAGCCTTGTTGACTATGTTGAGGTTCATTGCAAAATTGATCGGGAACAGCATCATGATGTCAGCTGCAGAAAACTCTGCCCCGCCGAACCACGGATTATCCGCCAGAAAATTCTCGGCAAACTGCACAACGCCTTCAGAATCGACCAGTGGCGAACGCTGCTGAGGCGGCTGTATCTGCCAGACGCGGTAATCTGCGATCGCACGAGATGCCAAAGAACCTTCTGAATAATGGATCCACAACAGGTGCGTCGCAAAGTCTGGCGAGGCCAAAGGCGGCACCAGACGTCCACCGCCGTGCCGAGCCAGAATCATTTCAATAATCGCGCCTGACTCAACCAGCACCTGATCGCCGTAGGTCACAGTAGGCGCTACTGGCATGGCCGGGTTGATGGCGCGAATCGCTGCCATCGAGGCCGCCAGATCTCCGCGGGTGAAATTGAGGGTATAGGGTAATCCGAGCTCTTCCATCAGCCAGACCAGACGCTCTGAGCGACGACCTTCGAGATGATAGATGGTGATTTCAGGCATCGGCAGCACGCCAGCAGGGCTTTGCGCCTCTACTTGCGCTGACGGCGTTGCCACGCCAAACACCGCAGTGACTGAAAGCGCTATGGCAAGCAAGAAGCGTTTGGTGTTGGTAACAAAAAGTTGTTTCATGACATCAGAGGCTCATTGAGTGGTGCCGTTGCGGGCACGGGTTGACGAATTTTGGGATATCTGCGATCGCAGCATACGCTGTGTTTCTATCAAAATACAACGACATCAGGCGCTGTCCGCCTGCTGCAACAAACGCCGCGCCTGTTCATACAACTCGGCATTACTGACCAGAATGTTTTTATTGTGAAACACCGGGTTGACCCCTGCAGGCACAGGCTGGAAATGGCCATACGATGCGCCGGCTTCCTGGGCAATTAGCTGAGCTGCTGCAAAGTCCCAGACACTGAGATTCTCGTAATAGATGTCCAGGCGCCCCATCGCCACCCAGCAGATATCCAGCGCAGCAGAGCCGAGACGACGCAGATCCGCGCAATTGTCCAGCATCACCGCGAGGCGCTTTACCAAAGGTGCCAGATTATCCTTTTCATATGGAAAGCCGGTCGCGAACAGCGCGCGCTTGATGTGGGTCTTTTGCGCCACATGAATCGGAGCGCCATTGAGAAAAGCTCCTTGTCCCCGGGTCGCGTAAAACATCTCATGGGCAAAAGGATTAAACACCACGCCACACTGCACCTGCCCGTGCTCAATGTAAGCAATCGACACCGCAGACTGCCCATGATCATGAGCGTAGTTAACCGTGCCATCAATAGGATCAATAATCCACAAAGGAGCAGCAATCTGGCTAAGCCCCGCCAGATCGGGCGCAGATTCTTCGGCCAAGATCAGGTGACCCGGAAATTGGTGCCGGATGGCATCGCAGATCAGTTTGTCGACTTTGATGTCGGCTTCCGTCACCAGTTCGGTGCCGGCAAATTTGTAATGTGATTCGGGTCCGCCGTGTTTAAGTAATTCGGTGACCATAATCGCCCCCGCTGAACGGGCGATGGATTGCGCAAACTCAAGTATCTGTTTGATGTCTGTCATGGGTGTCCAAGGTTCTAGAGGTCCAATATTTCAGAGGATAGTGCTGGTGGGCAAAAAATCGTGCTAACTGTTAACTGTCAGGTTTAATGCATTTGAGAATTCATCACGCCCCAGTTTTCCTGAAAAAAATGTGTTGAATGACAAACTGACACGCTCGACATTCTCTGTTACTGGCCTGACACCATGACGGACATTGGAGGGGAACAATAACAAGTCACCCACTGCGGTCTGCACAAAATATTGATTTGCGTTGTAGTAATTGTCCTGCTGCTTCACCAGCTCGTACCAGATATTGTCTTCGTTACGATAAAAGCTGATGCCATCCACTGGCGCCAGATTGATGTACAACACACCGCTGACCACGCTGTTGGGATGGGTGTGAACGTGGTGGGACTGACCTTTCCCAGTCAGAGTCAACCAGGACTGAGTAATCTGCAACTGCACCTGGTTGGAGGTATTAAAAACAGTCTTGGTGTACTGCTCCAGATTTGTCTCTACAAACTCCCGAATACCAGAGAGCTGTGGCGCGGAGAGCACACTTTTGTCTACCGATGAATGATTATGAATAGCAAGTACAGCGCCCTTCAAGGCCATCCTAAAGAACTCCATTTCCCGGGTACTGAATGCACGGCCAAGCGCGGATCGGTAAACGGGCACAGCAAACATATTCATTAAGTCGTGCTGCATGATCTGAACCTAACAGAAAGACGTGGGAAGAAACCACATCAATGATGTGTGCTCCGTCCAAGGTTCGTCAATGACTAATTGCCCGCACGCCACAGGGCCTGTCGATCACATCATCCATGCCCGCCCGCAAGCATAAAGGGGGGAAGTCCAATCGAGCTGTGATCTCAATTGTTTGAGTTAGCACCAAAGGTGGTTTATCCTGATGAGCCATCAAGCCACCAGAAGGGAGTACACTCCACTCATGTTTAAATCTAGAAGCTCTTTAAAAACGACGATGTTGACCCTGACTGTTGCTTTTGGCGCTATGTCAGCCATTGCAAACGGGCAAACTGATTTCAGCGACCCAGGAATGGCGCCTACAAATGATCTACCTAATCCATACGAGACGATCGAGGGGTTTCTCAAGCTACCCGAGGGTCGGACTTGGGGTTCTGCTAGCGCAGTCCACATTGATATAGATGGAACAAGCGTGTGGGTGGCGGAGCGATGCACAGGAAATACGAATGCGTGTGTCATTAATAGTCATCTTGACCCAGTCATGAAATTTGATGCCAACGGTGATCTGGTGACAAGTTTTGGTGCAGGTCTGATCGCGTGGCCACATGGTATTGAAGTTGATTCCCAAGGAAACGTTTGGGTAACCGATGCGCGAGACAATCAAGTCGGTGATACAGTGCCGGCACAGCGCTATGGGCACCAGGTTCATAAATTCAGCCCAACCGGTGAACATCTGATGACCTTGGGCGAACCTGGTGGCGCGCGGACCCCGGGCTACCTGTTTCAGCCGAACGACGTTCTAGTAGCACCAGATGGTCATATATTTGTTGCGGAAGGACATTCTAACGCTGCTGATGCAACTGCCAGAATTCTTAAGTTTAATGCACAAGGCGAATTCGTTCAGGAGTGGGGATCTTTGGGTAGCGGCCCAGCAGAGTTTATGCAGCCTCACGCACTAGCTATGGATTCACAAGGGCGTTTGTTTATTGCTGACAGAAGCAATAATCGCATTCAGATTTATTCTCAGAACGGTGAGTTGTTGGATACTTGGTATCAATTCAGCCGTGCCAGCGGACTTTTTATCGACGCTGATGACACACTCTATGCGGCTGACTCAGAGTCTGGCTCTGTAAACCCCGCCAATGCTGCGTGGTTAAGAGGCATTCGAATTGGTAGCGCGCGCACCGGAGAAGTAAACTATCTGATTCCTGATCCTCAGCCCGATTGCCGCGGAACTTGCACAGCTGAAGGCGTAACCGTAGACCGAAACGGCGTCATCTACGGCGCAGAAGTTGGCCCTGTAGGCGGGATTAAGCGATACGTACGTCAATAATTTCTAATCAAGTTATGAGAGGCGGCTAGTCATTCAGTCGCCTCTAATTTACTAACCTCAATCATGACTAAATTTTCTGTTTAGCTGATCAGCTTCCATCTGACCAATCATTGCCCGGAAGTGTCTCCTGTATCGGGGGAAGTCCAGAGGCAATTCCATACTACTAACTGTTAGCCGTCTTGCTGATACCATATGAATCGAGCGTCTTAATTGCCGCTAAATGGGAACAAAAGAAGTGTGCAAATCTTTTGTCCCGAGATCATGTTCAAATTTCCGTCTAAACCCTTGGGACAAATATCCTTCGCTTCATAGTCTTACCCAGCAGTTGCGCTCGCCATCTAAAAGTACTAACAAATGATACGAATACAGAGGCTGCGTAAGGGATAGCTTGTATTGTAAGAACAATCGTCCAGACGCTCATGTCGGGGCTACCAAACTCCCTAGGCGTTAATGACAGTGTCATTACTACTAAGGCTAGGCTCACTAACATTAACAACTCTTCTCGCACATCGACCAGCGCTTGAATTACGGCTGAAGGTTGAGCACATTTCGGAGTTCTGACGAACGGCTGGTCGTTCGTCAGCAACCCCTTCAGGGACGCCAACCCAACTGTATGAGACAAGGAAAGACCCGCAACAGCGGCAGCCATTGTTTGCCGCAGATTCGCCTTAACGCGAGAGCGGTAAAGATAGATCATCTTTGATAGCTTAAACACAAATAGAGAAAGCGGCAGAACTGAGAACATCATCAACGGTGGATCAATCTGATTTGGGGCAACAATCATCGCAACCGACCATGCGATAGCCGCGATGTTAAAAATCAGGTTGAAGCCGTCAGCAACCCAAGGGAGCCAGCCTGCCAAAAAGTGGTACCGTTGACCACTGGTCAATTTAGAGATCTTGGTTCCAAACAATTCCGCACTATGGCGCTTAAGTATCTGCATTGCACCATAAGCCCACCTGAAGCGTTGCTTCTTGTAGTCGATAAACGTATCTGGCATCAACCCTCTACCATAACTGTATGGGAGATACATGGCCTCATATCCTTGCTCAAAAATTCGAAGCCCGAGATCCGCGTCTTCAGTGATACACCACTCACCCCAGCCCCCGATATCATCCAAGACCTGGCGCCGGACCATAGTCATTGTCCCATGCTGAATAATCGCATTTCTTTCGTTTCTAGTGACCATGCCAATTTCAAAAAAGCCTCTATATTCAGAGAAGCACATTGATTTGAAAGCGTTCTCATCATTATCCCTGTAGTCTTGGGGCGACTGAATGATGGCTAATTTAGGATCTGTAAATGCACCTGTGAGCTCGCTAAGCCAGTTAGACTCAACTTGATAATCACTATCAATCACGGCAACAATCTCTGCTGCACTGTCTGTCCGCGCGAGTGCGAAATTGAGAGCACCGGCTTTAAACCCTTTCATGGGCGATACGTGAAAGAATCTGAACCTCTGACCTAACTTCAGGCAGTGCGCCTCAACGGGCCGCCAGACAGCCTCATCTTTAGTGTTGTTATCGATTACCAAAACTTCAAAGTCTGGGTAATCAAGACGTGCGAGGCAGTTAAGCGTCTCGATCATCATATCTGCAGGTTCATTGTATGCAGGCACATGAATAGAAACTTTAGGTGCACTAAGAGGATTTATCTTTGCCGGCTCAATCTTTCGCTTGCGCACGGTATACCAATGCGCCTCGGCCCATTCGTGTGCCTCAGTAAGGAGTATGGTGATAACGCCTAGCATCCCAACTATTAACAAGAAACCAACAATGATTGAAGTCACTGTGAGGTACTGCTGGGAGTAGTCATAGATGATCCAGACCATCACTGTAGCTGTTCCGAAAGAAACTAGCGCCATAAGCCCCCAACCCTTAGCTCTCAAGGTTTCACTATTTACAGCGAATACTCCCAGCATAATGATGGACGTCAAAATCGAAATAGCCGCCAATACATGCCAGTTTGGCAATTCAACTATAGGCTCGGCAAATGAAAACTTCGGACGTCTATCTACGTCATAGACACCCCAGTATGCACCAACGCCACCTTCGTTTTGGGCCTTCCACGGCTGGTCAAAGGCTTCCATCAAAAAGTAACTGTAGTTCTCTTGATCAGCACGATGCAGGAATCGTCGGAGAAACAATGCTTCATTGGAGGTCGACGCAACTGCAGCCTCTCGCGTTCTACCACTTGACGGCCAGCCCACTTCACCTATCAGAATTTCCTTCTCCGGGAATGCCGACTGAACATCAGTTACACGTTCAACAACATAATCTATAGCAGCGTCTACGTGAATGCCTTCCCAATAAGGGAGCATATGGACGGTTACGAAATCAACATAACTCGCTAACTCTGGATACTTAATCCAAACATGCCAAGGCTCTGATGTGCTTACGGGCTGGGTGACCGATTGCCTTACTCTCTCAATGTAGACTGCAAGTTCAGCTGCCTCGAACTCGCCGCGCAGAACGGTCTCGTTTCCCACCATTATGCTAGTGATGTTGCTATGCTTGTTAGCAAGATTTATCGCGGCATTGATTTCATCTGTGTTGATCTGCTCGTCAAGACCAAGCCAAACGCCTAACACCACGTCCAACCCATATTCCTCTGCTATACCAGGTATCTCACCCAAAGATCTCAGACTAGAATATGTTCGAATCGCTTTAGTAGTTCCTGCAAGCAGCTCAATGTCCTCCCTAATTTGCTCGGAGGTTGGCATTACGTTAATGATCGCATCCTGTCCTGCTCGAAAAGGCGCAAATGCAAAGCCATTTATTTGTTCTGGCCACGCTACGACCTCAGTAGGTCTGTTGGTAATGGCCCACAAAGTAAACGTTACCGCTGCAAACAATACTGCAACAATCAGACTCGAAATACGCATATTTGAAATTCGTAAGAGAATTAATAAAGGGTTCTGAGCGGCGCGCATCATAGAATTACGAACCGCATCAGTCAATAGGGGAGATCACCAATATATTTTTTGTCAATATATAAAACAGCACACTTTATGATTGATTATGTCTAAATTATGGAGGTCACTGCATTCTCTGAATATTGTAAAATCCAGAGTAATAAAAAAGGGCCATCCCCGTTGGGATGGCCCTTTTCGCTTTTAGATGCCTGACGATGTC
>CANHAR010000095.1 GCA_947458495.1 Gammaproteobacteria bacterium
GCCATAAAGTGTGTGCTGTAGGCTTCGCGCATGCGTGCGGTTTGCTCTTTATCCAGGCCGGGATACAGGCGTTTCAGCGCTTCGACGATGCCGAGGCCGATGATGTCGCGGTAGGCAGCGCGTTCCAATGCCGGGAACCCGGTGCTGACAGCGGCATGATGTAAGCAGTCGGTGATGTGTTCGATGGAGTCGACAACGGTGCCATCCCAGTCAAAAATGGCGGCTTTGATGCTCATAAAAAAAATCCGGTCAAGGCGGTTTCAGGTGTTGGCTCAGTTGGTCACTCAGGTGCCTAGCGGTTTTTGTGGCGCACAATGCGCTGTTTTTCGATTAACCACTCACGGTCTTTTTCAGCACCGCGCTTGTCGTGGTCTTTTTTGCCTTTGGCAAGCGAGATCTTGCACTTGATCAGGTGGTCTTTCCAATAAATGGCGCTGGCGATGCAGGTGTAACCTTTTTGCTGAACGTTGGAAAACAGACGTGCGAGCTCTTTGCGATGTAACAGCAATTTTTTGGTGCGGTCCGGATCGGCTATCACGTGGGTGCTGGCGCTGTTCAGAGGGGTAATGTGGCAGCCGAGCAGCCATGCCTCACCGTCCTTGATGATCACATAACTGTCCGTCAGTTGCCCTTTGCCTTCGCGCAGGCTTTTGACTTCCCAGCCCTCAAGCACCAGTCCGGCTTCAAAAGTATCCTCGATAAAGTAATCGTGGAGAGCCTTTTTATTTCGGACAATGGTAGTATCCGTTGTCTTTGCTTTCTTTGGTTTTGCCATGGCGGCGGATTATACCCATTATCCGGTGAGGCCGTTAGTACAAGCCTGAAGAGCGAATCAATTGATCACAACACAATAATGTTTTACGACAATAAGAGAGGATGTTATGGCGGTAGAGCGAGGTCAGTTCAGTTCCCGTCTTGGGTTTATTCTGGCGGCAGCCAGTTCCGCCATTGGTTTGGGCAACTTGGTAGCGTTTCCTGTTCTGGCATCCAAGAATGGCGGCGCGGTGTTTCTGATTGTCTACATACTGTTTGTGGCATTAATTTGTTTTCCGGTGTTGATCGCGGAAATTGCCATGGGTCGCAAGACACGTCGAAATCCGGTAGGAGCCTTTACAGCACTGGCTGGGGAGGGGAGCCATTGGCGCTGGGCGGGACGCTTGGCGATCTTGACGCCTTTCATGATTGCCGTCTTTTATACGGTAGTCTCGGTCTGGATCGTGATTTTTATGTTCCGGGCGTTTACCGGGGAACTGGAGGCTTTGGCGACCACCGATGCCTTTGGTGAGATGATCGCCTCGCCGAGCATTTTCCCTTGGTTTATTCTTCTGCAGCTCATCGTTTTTGGCATTTTGCTAGGCGGTGTAAAGGGCGGTATTGAACGCTTGGCCAAGGTGGCGATGCCGATACTCTTCGTGATGCTGCTGTTGCTGATAGTGTTTGTTCTGACACTCGACGACGCTATTCTTGGCGTGCGTTATTACTTGATACCCGATTTCAGCCGGTTTAACGGTGGGGTGTTAAACGCGGCCCTCAACCAAGCATTTTTCTCCCTGTCGCTTGGAATGGGCATTATGATCACCTACGGCTCTTACTTCAGCCGACAAGATAAAATTGTTCGCTCAGGCGGTTTTGTGGCAACGGCAGATACCTCATTTGCCTTTTTGGCGGGTCTGCTCATACTGCCAGCTATCTTTGCATTTAATCCATCTACTAATCCGGACGACTTGTCTTCAAGCAGTATTGGCTTGATCTTCACCTACCTCCCGCAAATTTTTCTGTCAATGCAGGACTCAGTAGGTTACTTCGGTGCCAGCATGGCCGCGGGCAGCTTTTTTATACTGGTGTTTTTTGCCGCGATAACATCTCTGGTATCGATTGTAGAAATTCCAATCGCATACATGATTGATGAACATCATTTTTCAAGGCGCAAAGCTGTGTTGATCCAGGCCGTGCTTGTCACAACGTTTGCCTTACTGGCGGCCCTGTCGTTTGGAATGTCGCCATTCCTGACAGATTTTATTCCCTATGGCGGTGGTTCACGTTCGTTTTTTGACCTGATAGCCGATACCTTCTCGGAGGTGATCCTGCCGTTGGTCGGATTTATGATCTGTATCTATTGCGCCTATCGCTGGCGCAATGGTTTTGTTGATGAACTCAGTCAAGGTGATGAGTCTTTTAAAAATAGCTTGTTACAACGCTATCTGAGTTTTTCATTGCGTACGTTTGTACCGGTGGTGTTGATGTTTGTGTTTATCAACTCAGTGGCACAGAAGTACTTTGCGGTCGACCTGTTGATGATATTTGCCGGATGATCGTTTGAATGATCACGATTGAGCGCAGCGCACTGGTGCCGTATTCCGCTGATCAAATGTATGCGCTGGTGGACGATGTCACTCAATATCCGCAGTTTATGCACGGGTGTATCGCTGCAGAGGTGGTCAGCCGCACCCCGGACGAGTTGATTGGAAAACTGACACTGGGCAAGGCGGGCCTGCGTTATTCGTTTACCACTCGAAACCTGCTGACAGCAGGAGAGCGCATGGATATGACTCTGGTCGAGGGGCCCTTTCGAAGTTTCAGTGCCACCTGGCACTTCAAGGCACTCACGGCACAGGCCAGTAAAGTCAGTCTGGTTATGCACTTTGAATGGGCCGGCGGGTTGTTGGGGGCAGCAATGGAAAAGCTCTTTCAGCATTCGGCCAACTCGCTGGTGGACGAAGTTGTCAATCGCGCGCAGAAGGTCTACGGTGTCAAATGATTGAAGTGGAAGTTGTCTATGCGCTGCCACACAAACAAATCAAAGTCACTGTGACACTGTCAGAGGGACAATCTGCGTTGGACGCGCTCAGGCTCAGTAATCTACAGTCGCAACTGCCTGAGACTGACCTGCTTCAGCTGGAAATGGGCATTTATTCGCGATTACTCGATGGCCGTAGCAGCCCGTTGCCCGCCGACTACGTCATGAGAGACGGTGATCGTCTTGAACTGTACCGACCCTTGCAGTTGGATCCAAACAAGGCGCGGCTGCTGCGTGCAGCACGCAAAAAAAAGCGGAAATGACATGATGAGTGGCGACAATAAACCCAAGGACTCGCTTTACCAGCGTATCGAGCACGGCCTGCGCGAATTTTACATTTCGCCCTACCGGCAGACGTTTGCCCGCGCTCAGCGGGATGAAGATGATCTGTTTATGTTGATGGTATTTGCAGAAACCCTAGGCGTGCCGAATCCTGCCGCGTACTACACACTTGAATTGTTGCCGGTTGTATACGATCGATTCCATGATTGGCACCGTCGTATGGGCATGGAGCACTCACCACTGGATCACGTGAAATGTTGTTAGCGTTAGCCGCCGAGCGGCGTGTGTTGTTTTTTGGTGGTAAAGGCGGTGTTGGAAAAACCACGGTTTCTGCGGCAACAGCGCTGTCTATGGCAGACGCAGGCAAACGGGTGTTGTTGGTGTCCACTGATCCCGCGCACAACCTTGGACATTTATTTGACCGCAAAATTGGCCCTACACCGGTGCGTCTGGCGCCAGGACTTGACGGGCTTGAGCTTGATCCGGAGCTGACCGTCGAAAAGCATTTGGAAGAGGTGACCGCTGCGCTGCGCAGAATCATGCCGATCCATCTGGCCTCTGAAATCGACAAACACATGGCCTTGTCGCGTGATGCCCCAGGTATGCAGGAAGCCGCCATTCTCGAACGGATAGCTGAAGTAGTGGAGCAAAGTTCAGCCTATGATCTGATCATTTTTGATACGGCGCCGTCCGGACACACCGCACGTTTGATGGCGCTGCCGGAAATGATGTCGGTATGGACCGATGGTCTGATCAAGCGCCGCGAAAAAGCTGATCGGTTCACCGCCGTGTTGAAAAGTCTGGCCAGTGATAAAGATACCGGCAACAAGGCTCTGGGTGGCGCGCCTCACGAAATCGAGGAGGATCGTGAGAGTCGTATTCGGCGCATGTTGAACCGGCGCAAACAACGCTTTGCCGGTTTGCGTGATGTGATCGCTGATCATCAGCAAACTGGGTTTGTGATTGTGTTGGCTGCTGAGCGTCTGCCCGTTCTGGAAACTATTGAATTGTCTGAGCAGTTGGCCCGCGCCGGCGTCGATGTAGCGGCGTTGATTGTCAACAAACGCTTGCCTGAAGGCATGCAGGGTTTTCTGGCTGAGCGCAAAACGCAGGAGGAGATCCATCTGGCAACACTCACCAAACACTTGGGCAGACTTCCACGCCAGGATCTCATTCTTGCCGCGCATGATGTGCTGGGTGTTGACGGATTACGGCAATTTGCCACAAATTTTTGAGTTGTATCAGTAAACAGTCATCAAATGAACACAGGCTGTGTGATACCACGGAACATAGGTTTACCATAAAAAGTACAAGACGTTTAAAGTTCCACAACAATGTTAAAAAACAAACAAGGGGTATCAAGATGCAAAGATCCAACGCAACTCTGAACAAAAACCTCCAGGAAATGAAAGGAATCCGGCGTTTCGCGAAATTACCTGCGCTGTGTGCATTGGTTTTGTGCTCTGCGCTGACAGCCTGCAGCGGTGCAAATGAAAGTTCTGTGCCCGAAGCCAATACGGTGGTGTTACCGGTGAGTCTGAATGAGGTGATGGTTGCACTGATCAATAAAGCGGCTGATCCGTTATGGGCGGCAGTCTGGGCCAGCCCGCAGTCCGATCAGGATTGGCGAGAGCTGGAACATCTGGCTTATCAGGTAGAACTCGGTGGTGCACTGCTTAAATATCCCGGCACCGGACCCTTGGATCAGGCATGGGCATCTAACCCGGATTGGCAGCGTCTGGCGGAGCAGTTAAGTCAGGATGGCAAACGTGCGGTGAATGCTGTTCGCAGCCGCAATATGGACCTGATGGAGCGAGCTGGCGGGCAACTGGTGGAAACCTGTGAAAGTTGTCACCGCGCCTTTAAACCTGATCTGCCAACCATGGATATGTTTGGCGAACTGCCGGCAAGACCGCCTGTCTCGATTCAATAATCTGAACGATCAGGTAGCAATCACAATTTGTTATGCGGGTACTGTGCTTGCCGTCTGGCAGGCGCGGCACAGCCCGCGAAACTCCAGTTGCTGACGCGCCAGAGCGAATCCGGTGTCTTCTATGTTGGCGCTGAGTTCTTGCAGAATTTCCTTGCGAATACCCACCTCATCCACCGTCTTGCAGCTGTCACAGATCAGAAATTGTGGCACTTCATGGGCGTGGTTGCAGCTGATATGTGAGCATGGCAGGTACTGGTTAGTCGTTTCCAGACGGTGCACCAGTTCATTGTCTTTTAGGAAGTTGAGCATCCGGTACACTGACATCACCGACAATGTCTTACCGTACAGGTCACGATACTGATCCGCTATCTGATAGGCAGATAAAGGTTCCGCCGATTGCAGTACAACCTGCAGGATTCGTCTGCGTTTGTCAGTCAGTTTGGCGCCCTGGCTGGCGCAGATTGCCTGGGCGCGGTCCAGAACTTGTTCAGTTGTGGTGTTGCCCGAGCTCAGGTCACTGATAAGGCTGGTGCTGTCGGCGGGACGGACGCTGTGAAAATCCGTGCTGCTCATCTTAAAGGTCCTTCCCGTGATATCGGCATCAGGAATTGGTATCCGCGCTGTCGTCGGCTGTGTTACCAGTGTCAAACCATGCCGACTCGGGGCCGGGTTCGAAGTCGCCGCTCAGGCTTACCAGAAGGTCATTTTCAAAATTGAGCGATACCCTTTCCTGGCCGCGAATACCACCACCGGGCTGGTAGTTAAACACATAATCCCATCGATCCTGCTGGAAGGGATCACGCACCAAAGGTGTTCCCATTACAAAAACCACCTGCCGGCGAGTCATGCCCGGTTCCAGCTGATCAATCATTTCCTGGGTGATGATGTTGCCCTGAGCAATCGGAATCTTGTAAACACCGGGAAACTGAGGTACACGCATGCCTGAACAGGCACTGGTTGTGAGCGCCAGAATCACGATACCCGCGAAGGTAACATATGATTTTAAATGGCTTTTTTTAATGCTTCTGCTCTGCATAGGTTTACCGGATACTCTTGTTGCCCTGAGGCATGAACTTTCATCTGTCAAACTTAGTGTGCATAATACCCCAGCCGCTCCGGATGGTAAAACGCACAACCTAGTCTACCGGAAAAATTCACTCCATCTTTACGAGAGTTGATATGTCCTCTGAAAATCAGGAATTGCGCAAAGCTGGTCTTAAAGTCACCTTGCCGAGAGTGAAAATCCTGCAATTGCTGGAGAACTCAGAAACGCGTCATCTAAGCGCCGAAGATGTCTACAAGGCCTTGATTGAGGCCGGTGAAGAGGTTGGCCTGGCAACGGTTTATCGGGTGTTGACGCAGTTTGAAGCAGCCGGGTTAGTGATGCGGCACCGCTTTGAAGGTGGGCACTCGGTGTTTGAGTTGCATACAGTTGAGCATCATGATCATCTGGTCTGCAATAAATGCGGACTGGTCGAGGAGTTCCTCGATCCGACCATCGAGGCAAGACAAAACAAGATTGCCGCCGATTTTGGTTTTGAAATCACCGATCACAGTCTGTATCTGTACGGAATCTGCGCTGATTGCAGGTTGACCTGACCGCATTGAGGTCAGGCTGACAGTAACTCTCTGGCGTGCGCCAGTGACTCATCGCTGATAAACCCTTGCTCAGTTTCACCGCCCAGCATGCGGGCGATCTCCTCGGTGCGCTGTCCGCTGTCCAGTTCCTTGAGCTGTGAATGAGCCTTATCGCCGTCCGCAGCTTTGCTAACGCGATAGTGCTGGTGCGCCTGACCTGCCACCAGAGCCTGATGAGTGACGCATAAAACCTGGCCGCGCGCTCCCAGTTGCCGCAGTAGTTTGCCGACCGTGCGCGCCACTGCTCCGCCGATACCCACATCCACCTCGTCAAACACCAGGCACGGTATTTGTGAGGTCATGGCCGTGATCACCTGAATGGCCAGACTGATGCGTGATAACTCGCCTCCCGACGCAATTTTGCCCAATGCACGCGGTGTCTGTCCGCGGTTGGTACTGATCAGAAACTCGGTTTGCTCCATTCCGTATGGCTGGGGAACATTAGATTCATTGCGTAGGAGTTGTACACTGAGACTGGCTTCACTCATGGCGAGCGCCTGCAACTGCTGATTGACTGCGCTGCCAAGCTTGGCAGCCGCTTGCTGTCGCTGCTGGCTCAAGGTCTCTGCCAAGGTCTGCCAGGCCGTTTGCAGCCGCTTCAGTTCCAGTCCCAGCTGTTGCATCTGGTCAGCATTCTGCATGACATTGGCCAGTTGGGTCTGCAGGCGCTGTTGAAGTTCTATCAGTTCATCGGGACGCACTTTATGTTTGCGCGCCAGTTGGTGGATATCGTTGAGCCTGCGGTTGAGCTGATCAAGACGCGTCGGATTAATTTCAATCCGCTCTGCCAGCCGGTGCAGCTCGTCGGCGGCCTCCTCAACCTGAATGAGAGCCGTGTTGAGCATGTCGTCGATCGAGGCCAGTTGTGATGAGACCACCGATTGATTGTCTGTCTTTTTGGACTGGTTGAACTGACCGAGCACATGCAGCGCCTGTTGCAGTTGCTGCCGGATATTGCCTTCGTCGTTTTCACGGCATATCAACAGCAGGGACTGGATGCCCGCGAGCCTGGAGTCTGCCTGAGCCAGTTCATCAAGCTCCTTGTCCAGCGACTCCAGCTCATCTTGCCCCAGGTTCAACTCTTCAAGTTCGGTCAGTTGATAACGCGCCAGTTCATTGAGTGCGGATTGTTCGGCTGACTGATCCTGCAATTTCTGCAGACCTTGTTGGCATTCGCGCCACTGATTGGCAATATCGCGCAGTGATCTGACCTGAGTCTGGTGACCTGCAAAATCATCCAGCAGTTGTTGATGAGTGGCTTTTTTCAAAAGTGAATGGTGTTCATGCTGGCTATGGATATCCATCAGCAGTTCGCCAAGTGTTGCCAGTGCCTGCAGCGTTACCGGGGTATTGTTGATCCAGGCGCGTGACCGGCCGTCTGCGCCAACAGTACGCCGGATCAGACACAGCGCGGAATCATCGTCGGAGCTCAGACTGTTGTCAGTCAGCCACGCCGTGGCAGCCGGCAATAAACGGATATCAAACTCGGCAGTGATGTCGGCGCGTTCACAACCATCCCGCACCACGTCACGATCGGCACGGTCACCGAGCACAAGTCCTAGCGCTCCCAGAATAATGGACTTGCCGGCTCCGGTTTCGCCAGTAATAGCTGTCAGCCCTGCGCGGAAACTGATGTCCAGTGCAGATGCGATGGCGTAATTCTGTATCGACAAATTGGTCAGCATGGTTTGGTTACTATAGTTGCTACTGATGCGTTCAGCTCGGTCAGTTGTTGTGCCGTTGGCACCAACATGCCCTGATGTGTCAATAAAAGGCCTTGAATCATATCATGGCGTCCCCATATTGAGCAGACATTGCCCCTTAGCTGGGCAGCAATGTGCGATTACAAATGACCTTAACAAAGAAGAGATAAAACCCATGAACGATCATACGACCGGGCAGGCAGACGAGCAAAACAGCGATTCAGGTTTTGATTTTGATCAGGAACTTGACGGTGCTGAGATGACGCTGGATGAGGCATTAAGCAAGCTGACCGAGGCTGAGGCTCTGATCGCTGGTCACCAGACCGAAGTGCTGCGTCTGCATGCCGATGCCCAGAATATTCGCCGCAGGGCAGAGCAGGATATTGAGAAAGCTCATAAATATGGTCAGGAGCGACTCTTGTCAGAGTTGCTGCCGGTCATCGATAACCTCGAGCGTGCGCTGCAGGCCTCTGGCACCGATGATAACGCGTTGCTGCTGGCCCTCAAGCAAGGTGTAGAACTGACGCTGAAAAGTTTTGTGGATTGTCTGCGTAAGTTCAACGTTGAGATGCTGGATCCTGTGGGTGAGCCCTTTGATCCGCTATTCCATCAGGCAATCGCAATGGTAGAAAGCAAAACGGCTGAACCTGACAGTGTGTTGTCCGTGATGCAAAAAGGTTACAGCCTGAACGGTCGGGTGTTGCGTCCCGCTATGGTGGTAGTGGCGCGCGCGCCGGCCGCCACGATCGATACCAAGGCATGAGTTCCAGCGGTGACTACACGCTGATTCTTGTGTCGCTGCTGCAGATTGAAATTTTTCGGACGCCCTTGAAATCGGTTGGCTTAATCCAAATATAGAGCGTCAATGCGGTAACAAATTGTTTTTGACTATTTAATGAATGAAGTTCCCCGGCCGCTGGCGGTTCTGGGTGAAATCACTGGAGAAAATGTATGGGCAAGATTATCGGAATAGACCTGGGTACCACCAATTCCTGTGTGGCGATCATGGAAGGTGGTAAAGCCAAAGTGCTTGAGAATGCTGAGGGTGATCGCACCACTCCGTCGATCATTGCCTACACCAAAGACGGTGAAACGCTGGTCGGGCAACCCGCCAAACGTCAGTCCGTCACCAACCCGAAAAACACGCTGTTTGCCATCAAGCGACTGATCGGCCGTCAATTCAAAGATGACGTGGTTCAGAAAGATATCAAGATGGTGCCTTACGAAATTTCCAAGGCTGACAATGGTGATGCCTGGGTGCGCGTGAATGGTGAGAACATGTCGCCTCCGCAGATTTCTGCCCAGGTGCTGAAAAAGATGAAAAAGACCGCTGAGGATTACCTTGGCGAGCCAGTGACCGAAGCGGTCGTGACAGTGCCAGCTTA
>CANHAR010000096.1 GCA_947458495.1 Gammaproteobacteria bacterium
AATGTTTTCCAGACCTCTTGGTGGGCGGGCTTCCTGAGCACGGATTTCACCGAGACCTGTTGCCACAACCGTGACGCGTATTTCATCACCCATGGAAGGATCAATCACGGTGCCAATCACAACGGTTGCGTCGTCTGAGGCGAAGTCTGCAATTGCGTCACCCACTTCCGTGAATTCACCCAGCGACAGAGTCTCACCAGCCGTGATATTTACCAAGATACCGCGGGCGCCGTGCAAGTTAACGTCTTCCAGCAGCGGGCTGCGGATAGCGGCCTCTGCTGCTTCGCGGGCGCGATTTTGCCCAGTGGCGTAACCGGTGCCCATCATTGCCATGCCCATTTCGGACATCACTGTGCGCACGTCTGCAAAGTCAACGTTGATCATACCCGGACGGATGATCAGGTCAGCAATACCCTGAACAGCGCCAAGTAGCACATCATTGGCTGCTTTAAAGGCGTCGAGCAGTGATGCCTGTGCGCCAAGTACAGTGAGCAGTTTTTCATTGGGGATGGTGATCAGCGAGTCAACATGGCGTGACAACTCCGCAATGCCCTGTTCAGCAATCATCGAGCGCTTTTTGCCTTCAAACGGAAACGGCTTGGTAACAACGGCAACGGTCAGGATGCCAAGTTCACGTGCCACTTCTGCAAAAATCGGTGCACCGCCTGTACCTGTACCACCACCCATGCCGGCGGTGATAAATACCATGTCAGCACCGCGCAGGATGTCAGCGATTTCTTCACGATCCTCCAGCGCCGCCTGACGACCGACTTCAGGATTGGCACCGGCACCCAGACCTTTGGTGACTGTGCTACCCATCTGCAGCAAGGTCTTGGCCTGCACATTTGTCAACGCCTGAGCGTCCGTGTTGGCGCAAACAAACTCTACACCTTCCACGTTGTTACTGATCATGTGACGAACGGCATTGCCACCGCCGCCGCCAACACCTACGACTTTTATTACAGCGCTTTGCGGAATACTATCCAGAAGTTCAAACATATTGCCCCCTCAAGTTGCACAGGTTTTTTTAGTAAATTTTCAAACAGTTTTTAAAAATTGTTCTTGATCCAGTTCTTGATGCGTCTGATCAGGGGCATCTGTGAGTCCTTCACCGGAACCGGATTATGGCTACGTACCTGATGTTGTTGCTGCTTGACGCCGTACAGCAATAAGCCAACACCCGTTGAATAAATCGGATTGCGCACAATATCCGCCAAACCCTTGACGCCTTGTGGCAAACCAATTCGCACCGGCATGTGAAAAATTTCCTCTGCCAGTTCAATAACACCTTCCATCTTGCTGGTACCGCCGGTGAGTACAATCCCGGCAGCCATCAGATTCTCGTAACCACTGCGCTGCAATTCCGCTTTAACCAGTGTGAATAATTCGTCATACCGAGGCTCTACAACTTCGGCCAGCGCCTGGCGGGAAAGTTCGCGAGCGGGTCTTTCTCCGACACCTGGCACCTGTATCATGTCGCCGGGACTGGCAAGCTGCGTCAGCGCGCAGGCATACCTGATCTTTATCTCATCAGCATTATCCGTGGGGGTGCGCAGCGCCATGGCAATATCATTGGTAACCTGATCACCGGCGATCGGGATTACTCCCGTGTGACGTATGGCGCCTTCAGTGAATATTGCGATATCGGTGGTACCACCGCCGATATCCACCATACAGACACCGAGTTCCTTCTCATCATCGGTCAGCACTGCATAACTGGAGGCCAATTGCTCCAGAATAATTTCTTCAACCTGCAGACCGCAGCGCTTGATGCACTTCTCAATATTCTGCACAGCATTGATAGCGCAGGTGACCAGATGGACTTTAGCTTCAAGCCTCACACCTGACATGCCCAGAGGTTCCTTGACGCCCTCTTGAGAATCAATAATGTATTCCTGAGGCAAAATGTGCAGGACACGTTGATCCGCGGGTATTGCCACAGCCTGTGCTGCATCAATGACCCGGTCGACATCCGCCCGTGTCACTTCGCGATCACGTATTGCAACAATTCCGTGCGAATTCATGCTGCGTATGTGACTACCGGCAATACCTGCATACACCGAATGAATCCGGCAGCCCGCCATCAACTCCGCTTCTTCAACAGCGCGCTGAATCGATTCAACCGTTGACTCGATGTTGACTACGGTGCCTTTTTTCAGCCCACGCGAACGATGGCTTCCGATGCCGACAATGTTCAGACTGCCATCTGCCTTCAATTCACCGACAATCGCAACGACCTTGGACGTCCCTATATCCAGGCCAACGATCATATTGCTGTTATCTGCAGCACTCATAATTCACCTTGCTCTCACCGACTTGCAACTGAACCAGTTGTGTCGGTTTTGTTACTCACTGAAATACCGTTGTTGTAACGAAGATCAATCGTTTCAGCATTGGCCAACTGTTCTGCTAAGCCGCCTTGGATCAGGCGGACAAATCTTGTCATGCGCTCTTCAACATCTTCACGTCCGATGCGAAGAACCGGACCATCTGCAACAACACCACTCCAGCTGCCGCGCGCATCTACGCTGATGGTGTGCAGTCGCATATTGATCGCCGATAACATTGTGTTGAAGTGTTCAAAATTCGCGCGCACCAGAGACTCGCTTCCCTCGGGTCCACTCATAAGAGGCAACTGCGTTTCAGAACCTCTCATGGGCGGACTGAAAACCTCGCCTTGTTCATTTAGTAACGATGCTTCTCCCCAACGTGCGACGGGACGCTGCTCGGCGATCATTATTACCAACTCATCAGGCCAGACCCGGCGCACCGTAGCGCTTTCCACCCAGGGATTCAGTTCAAGCTCATCACGCAGATTCTGCACATCAACGCCCAAAAAGCCGGATTCCGTATAGCGGGCCAACAGCATTCTGACTTCCTGTTCGGTCACTCTGTGCAGCGGTGATTCAAGCCGAACCGTATTGATTGGTTTGTTAATAACAGGTCGGTCAAAATCAGGCAGATCCACCACCGGCAGCTGCTGCGCAAGCATGGCGATGGAATCGGATATCTCTGCGCGGAACTGATTGGCAGCAATGCCACACAGCCCGACGAACAGAATCAATACAAACCATCCACGCAGACGACGCGGTGCTTTGTCTGATTCAGCGTCAACCGCTTTGCCTTCTGGCCGAACCGCGTGACGGCTCTCCGCACGAATAGGCGCGAAATCGATTGGCGTTTCATGACCATCGTTATAGGCAGAAAAGGAACCTGTGCGCCGATCGCTCATGATTTTTTTGCGCCCCCTGTCAAGTCTTGCGCATCACTGCGACCATTTAATATCAGCATTACCAGCTCATCAAAGTTGATACCAAGCGCTGCCGCTGACATAGGTACAAGGCTGTGATCTGTCATGCCCGGTACAGTATTGATTTCCAACAGCCAGAAGTTGCCTGCCTGGTCCTGCATCACGTCAATGCGCGCCCAATCCCTGGCTCCCACGGCGTTAAACGCCCTCAGACAAATGTCCGCCAATTCAGCACTCTTGTCCGGGCTCAGTGGCGCAGGGCAGAGGTACTGCGTGTCATTGGCGATATACTTTGCGTCAAAGTCATAGAACTCATGATGAGTGCGCAGCTCAATCGCGGGGAATACGCGACCATGAATGACAGGTACCGTAAACTCTGCGCCAAAAATTCTTTGCTCAGCCATGATTTCTGCGTCATAGGTACTGGCGATTTCGTAGGCCTGCCTGAGTTGCTCGGCAGTTCTGACCATCGACATACCGATGCTTGAACCCTCGTGAGCGGGTTTGACAACAACTTCGCCCAACTCGGCAATCAAGCCATGCCAGTCACTGTCAAACGCCAGCAAGGCCGACCGGGGTGTTGGCAGTCCCAAAGACTGCCAGATCAACTTGGTTTTGATCTTGTCCATGCTCAACGCAGAGGCCAGCACCCCACTGCCGGTGTAAGGAATCTGCATCAACTCAAGCAATCCCTGCAGCTGACCGTCCTCGCCCCCGCGTCCATGCAGCATGTTGAACACTTTGTCGATCTGTTCATTCAGCAAACGCGGCACCAGTTGTTTGTCTACATCGATGGCAAACGCATCGACACCCTGCCTGAGCAACGCATGGAGAACTGCGTTTCCACTTAACAAAGAAATACTGCGCTCAGCAGAGTTGCCGCCCAATAACACGGCGATTCTGCCTTGAGAGGATTTCACCGCCATTTGACTGCTTTTGTTCTGAGTCATTTAAACAAAACCTTGTTTAGCCAGAGTTTTGCACAACGCACCCACGCTGCCAGCTCCCTGTGTTATGACAATATCTCCGTCACGCAACAGGTCTTTAAGGACATCGCGCACTTCTTCATCGGATTGCACAAACAGCGGGTCAATGCGGCCACGCAAGCGGATGCTGCGACACAGACTTCGCGAGTCAGCACCCGGTATGATGTCCTCACCCGCGGAGTACACATCCAGCATCAACAGAACATCGACATCGGATAACACTTTTACAAAATCGTCGTAAAGATCCTTGGTGCGCGTGTATCGATGAGGCTGGTAGATCATTACCAGTCGCGCTTCCGGCCAACCGGCACGCAGTGCTGCAACAGTGGCGGCAACTTCGGTCGGATGATGGCCATAATCATCCAGTAACATGATGCTACCGTCCTTGACCGGGAACATTCCCTGGGATTCAAACCGACGACCAACGCCCTGGAATTTTGTCAGTCCGGTACAAATCGCGTCATTACCAATACCCTCATCGGTTGCCACCACAATCGCAGCTGTCGCATTAAGCGCGTTATGCCTACCCGGAATTCCGAGGTTGATTTTCAGAGAAGAATGCCCGTCCGGCCTGATCACTTCAAAACTGGTGAACTGCCGATGCTGGGTGAGCCCGACGATTCGATAGTCTGCCTTTTCCGAAAACCCGTAGGTAATAACAGGACGAGAGATCCGCGGCAGTACTTCTTCGATGACCGGATCATCGATACACAAAACGGCAAGACCATAAAAGGGAAGATTGTGCAGAAACTCAATAAAATAATTTTTCAGCTTGTTGAAGTCGCCATCATAAGATCCCATGTGATCCGCATCAATGTTGGTAACCACTGCAACCATAGGCTGAAGATGCAGGAAGGAGACATCACTTTCATCAGCCTCGCACACCAGATACTTGCTTTCGCCCAGACCTGCGTTGGTTCCTGCACTGTTCAAACGGCCGCCGATCACAAACGTCGGCGCCAGTTTGGCTTCTGCAAAAACAGATGCAACCAGACTGGTTGTTGTGGTTTTGCCATGGGTCCCTGCAATGGCCACTGAGTGGCGGTAACGCATCAGTTCACCCAGCATTTCAGCACGCGGAATAATAGGTTTGCCGGTTAGTTTTGCCTGCAGCAATTCAGGGTTTTCACGATTCACTGCACTGGAGTAAACCACCACGTCAGCACTGTCTATGTTACTGGCCTGATGACCGATAAAAACAAGCGCGCCCATACCCTCGAGACGTTCAGTCACCGAAGTAGCCTTGATATCAGAACCGGTAATTCTATAACCCTGATTTAGCAATACCTCGGCGATGCCGCACATCCCTGCGCCACCAATACCAACAAAGTGAATGGTCTTGATGCGGCGCATCTCCGGTACCTGATAGAAGCGACCGGAAGCATTGTTGATAACGCGTGTGGCCAACTCAGCCATGACAGACCTCCATGCAGATGTCACTGACTTTGTTACCCGCATCGGGTACTGCTTTGCCAAGCGCAGCATCAGCCATGACACGAAGTTGCACGGGATTGCTGATCCATTGAGCCAGGGTAGTGCTTAACACTTCTGCCGTCAGCGTGTGCTGTGGCACCAACACAGCGGCGCCCGCATCGGCAAGCCAGCGTGCGTTTGCAGTCTGATGATCGTCGATTGCAAAAGGATACGGCACCAGCACCGAGGGCAGCCCGGACACGGCGATTTCGGCCAACGTACCAGCACCTGCCCGACACAGCACCACGTCCGCCCATTGATATGCTTCTGCCATATCTGTGATAAATGGCACCACTTTGTGCTGTTGATGCAAATCGATTCCCAAGGCCTGATAACGCCCGCAGGTATCACTGAACTTGTCTTTCCCGGTCTGATGCCAGACCTCTATGGATACAGCCTGCCGTGATAACAATTCCGGAATCACCTGATTGATGGCGGCGGCACCCAGACTGCCACCCAGCACCAGCACTCGCAGGGGGCGCTCACCGCTAAATGCGCGGCTGCGAGACTCAGTATCGACTGCAGCCATGGCGGCGATGTCTGCGCGCACCGGATTGCCGGTGCTGATTACATTGCGAGCAGAAGCAAACGTTCCAGGGAAAGCCTCAAGCACTTTTCTGGCAAACGGACGGAGCAACCGGTTGCTGGTGCCCGATACGGCATTCTGTTCATGAATCACCAATGGTCTGCGCAGCAACCACGCTGCGAGGCCGCCGGGGCCGGTGACATAACCACCCATGCCCAGCACACAACAGGGGTCAATCCGGCGCAGCAGCACAATGGCTTGCCAGACGGAGCGTAACAACATAAACGGAGCCAGCAGCAAGGCAATGCGGCCCTTACCACGCAGGCCGTTGACACGTAATTGATTCAGTCGAATATTGGTGTTGCGCAGAACATCATTTTCCATGCCAGTGGGCGTGCCAAGCCATTCAACCAGCACACCACGCGCTTGCAATTCACGGGCAATAGTCAAGGCAGGGAATATGTGACCCCCGGTACCTGCTGCCATGATCAGAATCTTCTGCGCAGTCATGGGGCTTCCTCCACACTGTCATGACGCAGCATCTGACCGGTTTTCAACTCATATTCAGCGCGCAATAACACACCCATCATCAGACAGCTGATTAACAGGCTGTTACCTCCGTAACTCAGGAATGGCAGCGTTAAACCTTTTGTTGGCAGCAGGCCGGTGTTCACACCAAAATTGATAAAGGTCTGGGTGGCGAACACCATCGCTATACCGTAGGCAACATAGGCCACAAAATATGCCCCCTGCTTCTCGGCCGACCGAGCCACACCCATCGCTTTGCCAATCAGAAACGCAAACAACATCAGAACAATGATCACGCCAAGCAGGCCGGTTTCTTCCGCCACAATGGACAGAATAAAATCAGTGTGCGCCTCAGGAAGGAAGTACAGTTTCTGCAGGCTGTTGCCAAGTCCCACGCCCAGCCATTCGCCTCGACCAAATGCAATAAGCGCCTGAGTCAACTGATACCCTTCGCCATAGACATACTCATCGGCCCAAGGGTTAAGGAATGATGTCAGTCGACTGATCACATGCGGCTTCATGATAGCCAGCGATGCCACGCCCGCGAAACTCACCATCATGATCAGCACAAACCGGTGAAGACGTGCACCGGCGAGAAACAGCATGGTGAATGTGGTCGCCATCAGAATAACAATGGCGCCATGATCAGGCTCCAGATACAGCAGCACCACCAACAAGCCCAGAATCGCCATGGGTTTGAGAAAACCTGCCCAATTGTTATGAACTTCTTCACGACGACGGGAAAGATAAGCCGCCATGTAAAAAATCATGAATAACTTGGTCATTTCAGATGGCTGCAGACGATAAAAGCCAAGATCAATCCAACGCGCACTGCCGTTAACAACAGTGCCCAAACCTGGTATCAGCACTGCTATCAACAAGATGGCTGACACAATCAGCAGAATATGACTGATCCGATACCAGATTCTCATGCTGATGGTGAGCACAATCATCATGATGATCAAACCGAGCCCGATAAAAAATAACTGTCGCTTGAAAAAATACAATGGATCATTCGCCAGACTGCTGCCGAGATCCATCGAGGCAGACGTCATAATGACCAGACCAAAACCCATCAAGGTCAGGGTAACCAGCCACAACGAGTTTAATGGTGGCGAAGCACTGACATTGGCAGCAGGTTGTGCCACCTGGTTCCTGTTCCACGGCAATCTGATGGAGAAGAAACTCATGATAAAGCCTCTACTGCCGCGGCGAATGTTCTGCCGCGGTGCGCAAAGTCTTTGAACATGTCGAAACTGGCGCAGGCAGGGGACAACAGCACAGCATCGCCTGCCGCAGCGCTGATAGCGGCTTCGGCAACCGCTTCTTCCATCGAAGTAGCACGCATGATGTCAACGCTGTGTTCGATGACATGAGCTATCTGATCCGCATCTTTGCCAATCAGAATGACGCGTTTCACATAGCGGTCAAGTACCGGCAACAAGGGTGAAAAGTCCTGCTCTTTGCCGATGCCGCCAGCTATCAACACAAGCTCACCAGCGGTTCTTTCGCCAATCCCTTGTAAGGCCATCACGGTAGCGCCAACGTTAGTCCCTTTGGAGTCATTGTAATAATCAACGCCATTAAAACGACGCACCAACTGACAGCGATGAGGTAAGCCGGAGAATTCGCGCAAGGTTGCCAGCATCGCTTCTTCTGGCAAACCAACAGCCCTTCCAAGCATAAAGGCAGCCATGGCATTGGAGAGATTGTGGCGCCCGGCAATTTTAATTTCGCTGACCGGCATGAGGGGTTTTCCATCAACCGCCATCCAGCTTTCACCTGCATGGCTGACAACACTGGCACCTTCTTCAGAGTGACTATCGATTCCAAAAAAGCTGAGTGCAGCGTCTGTTGTGTGCCATGGACGCGATTCGATTGAATCGCGATTAATGACTATTTGCCTGCTGCCACGGAAAATGCGTTGCTTGGCGGCCATGTAATCTTGCATGCCGTCATAACGATCCAGATGATCCTCACTCATGTTCAGAATAGTCGACACATCAGCATTGAGCTGCCGGGTTGTTTCCAACTGAAAACTTGAAAGTTCCAGAACATAGAGATCTCGCTCTGTGTTGCGCAAAAGATCAAGAGCCGGTGTGCACGCACGGCCGTCCAGATTCCCGCCTACACCAACCTGTTTGCCTGCCTTGACGGCCATTTCTCCGAGCAGAGTCACCACAGTGCTTTTGCCATTTGAGCCCGTAATAGCAGCAATTGGCGCCCTGGCTTCGCGACTGAATATGTCAATGTCGCCGGTTACCGGAATTCCACTCTGAATCGCCAGTGCAATTTCAGGGGTCTTCAGGCTGATACCCGGGCTCACCACCAATTCGGAGGCCTTCAACAGGCTCTGACTGTTGAAGCCGCCCAGTTCCAATTCAATGCCGGGAAATTCAGTGCGAAATTCCGCGAGCGAAGGTGGACTGAAACGACTGTCGATGACACTGAAACCAATACCTCTGGCGGCAAAATAACGCGCGCACGACAGCCCGGTCTGTCCAAGACCAACTATCATTTTCACGCCATTGTTATTGCCAGACTGCATCAATTTCTCCATTCAACGGTTTCGTCTTATCAGCTTTTGCTTATCTCAGTTTTAGTGTTGCCAAACCAAACAACACCAGCATCACCGTAATAATCCAGAAACGCACAATGACTCTGGGCTCTGGCCAACCTATCAGTTCAAAATGATGGTGTATGGGCGCCATGCGGAAGATGCGCTTGCCTGTGAGCTTGAACGAGGCAACCTGCAGGATCACCGACATTGTTTCCGCAACAAATATGCCGCCCATAATAAACAGCACTATTTCGTGACGCGCGACAACAGCCACGACTCCCAGAGCCGCACCCAAGGCCAACGCACCGACATCACCCATAAACACTTGAGCGGGATAGGTGTTAAACCACAGAAATCCGAGGCCGGCACCAACCAGCGCACCGCAGAAAATGA